>CAYLTX010000004.1:0-15293 GCA_964386725.1 uncultured Bradymonadales bacterium
TCCGGCAGGAAGGTTGTCAAAAACTCCAGCGTCAACTTACCATTGATGGGCGCCATCGTGGCTCCTTTTTGTTCGTGTAACGATCACCAGTCGCAACACGAGCATGGGAGACATGATGGCGTTTTTCAATGTCTGACGACGCTCCAGGCACGATTCAGGCGCTTAACCGATCACGAGTGCTCTTGACCTGGGGAGGTCAACTATGCCCGATGCACTTTCTACCGACCTGCGCCAGCGGGTCGTCGAAGCCTGGGAGGCCAAAGAAGGCTCTCAGGAAGCTATCGCCGAGCGTTTCCAAGTTAGTCCGTCCAGCGTTGAACGCTGGATTCGCCTCAAGCGCGAAACCGGCTCCGTTCAACCGCGTCCTCGCCCTGGAAGTCAGCACTCGCGCAAGCTTTTCGCCGAGCACCGCCAGGCACTCGAAGATTGGCTTTCCGAGCGGCCGGACCTCACTTTGCCCGAGCTTGCCCAGCGCCTCAAAGACCAGTTCGGCGTATCCATCGATCCCTCCCAGATCAGCCGCACGTTGGGCCAGATGGGCTGGACGCGAAAAAAAACAGCGCCGTCGATCCGCGTCAAAAGCGAGCCGACGTCGAAGGACGACGATTAGCCTGGAAAAGCATCCTCAAGCTGCTCGTCGCCCACCTTGCGCAGGTGGTCTTCATCGACCAGACTGCGCTTCATCCTCATATCCACCGCCGTTATGGGCGAAGCCGACGCGGCCAACGCGCCGTCTTCACTTCAAAAAGGCCGGGGAAGCGGCACACATTGATTGCTGCGCTGGGCTATCAGGGGCCGGTGGCCCATCGCCACGTCAACGGCGGCATGAGTAGCGAAGACTTCGACGCATTCTTGCGCGACGACCTCTTGCCGAGGCTTTCGCCCGGCTCGCTGGTAGTGCTCGACAACCTCAACATCCACACCGAGGAGTGGGTCGAGCCGCTGCTCCGAAGCCACTTGTGCATCCCGATATTTCTGCCGCCTTACAGTCCCGAGTTCAATCCCATCGAGCTGGCGTTCAACAAGCTCAAGGCGCTGATCCGCGGTCTGCATCCGCAGGGCGTGGTGGCCGTACGCGAGGCGTTCGAGTGGGCATGGGCTTAAATCACCTCGGGCGATGCGCACGCCTTCTTTCACGAATGTGGACTGCAGCCGGTTCATCACGATACCGTCAACTTGTGCTCATGACGTAGTACAGCGGTTGTGGAGAAATGTGTTGCCATCATAACCAGTGAATCTCCAGATCCCCCTTATACTATGTGCGACGGTAGAAGTTACGAGCTACATGACATGTCTAGATTCTGCTGTCAAGTGTGCTGCAAGAGTTGGGTGTGATCCATCGTGATCGGTTAAGCGGCACGAGCCGCGTGTTCGGATTGCCACAAATCATCCCACCATCCGTTGGCCCGAGTGACTCGTAGCGCGAGCATCGGATTGAGGGTCTCTTCGCGCCAGCATGCGCCGGAGATCTTCAGTCTCTCCTGTGGGATGTAGCGGTGGGCTGCCTCTGCTTCGCCCGAGCCGATGGGCCACTCCTTCTTGCGATATTTTTTGTAATGCACGCAGTTGATGAAGCGGCGAAGGTAATCGACGAGCCGGTCGAGTCGCTTGCTGGCCGGGGTCGCACCTTCGATTGACCGGCGGTCGCTCTCGGATTGGAGGTCAGCCACGACCTTAAGGGCGTGACCATGTGCGATCTGCTCGAAGTGGCCGTCAATCCAGTGCTCGCCGACTTCTTCGGTTTGTCCCAATGCTTTGCTGGCCTCCCAAAAGTGGTGACGCAGATGGCTTGGGTCGAGAATGATCTGTAGGTCAGCAAACGACATCTCCATGGCCTCTTTGAGCCCGTTTGCCCCGTCGATCAAGCCGATAACCTTGGTCTGATAACCCAGCCCCTCCAGGCCCGCGGCCCCAAAAAGTTGCCGACAGACCTTTTCGTAGCTGCCTCGACGACACACGTAAGTCGGCTCGACCTGCCCAGGTTTTCGCGCCAGCCCGGTTCGTACTTCTTTCCAGGCCTCGGGACGCACCACTTTGTCAGGTTCGAGAGAAGCATAATACTGAGCATCAGCCTCTTCCTCGGCCTGCTGGGCGGCTTGTTTAGCGGTCATCATCTTGCCGGTGCGAATCATGCAACCGTCGAGGCTAGTGACCATCGTGGCAGCCTTTTTTGCGGTCGCATCTGGACTCAAGTAGCGTGCCTCGCCTTGCTCAAAACGCTGTTGGAGATAGGCCTCGGCACGCTCACCGAGCTTCTCGGTCAGTCTGAGCACCGTCGTGCGACCGACTTCCCAGCCGTAATGCTCTTCGAATTGCGTGGCCGCTCGTCCAAAAGACTTTTCAATGCCAAAGTCCGTTAGCGCTCGCTCGACGCCGTCACTGTAGCCGCGCCCGACAACGCCAAAATGCTCCTTGAGCGGCCGATAGCCCTGGTTCGATTCGCGGTCGTACATGTAGACCGACTCGACTGGAATCGGACCAAACAAAACCTTGAAGCAAACCTCTGGGCGTCTCTCAACGGTGAAGCCTTTGTGCTTCGCCTCTGCAATGAGCCGCGTCTGCAGCTGTCGAAGCAGCGTCCGAATCAGCACGCAGCCGAGCCGCCACAACACGCTCTTCACCTTGAGGTCTAACTTTCTTCCTTGTGCAATCAGCTCGTCCGCATCTTCCAACTTGGCACCGGCCAAAATGGCGCTGGCCTCTGCGATCGCGTCCCGATATTGTCCGTCCATGGCAGCATCTCCTTTGAGCGCGTGCTCTAACACCGCTCTTGAGTTCTCTGAATTGGGCATGGAGATGCTGCCATTTTTTCTTGCTCAAGAAAATGCTGCTCTACCGACGATCTCCGATCACACCCGCAAGAGTTGACTGTGTTCATCGGCGATAGGATGGCGATAGACCCCTCCCCGCTTTTGCCGTCCAAAAGTGGGGAGGATCAAGGTGGGGCCTCTCATTGTTCCTCTCCCTCCCTTTGCTGTCGCTACGGGTGGAGAGGGAGTTCATCACCAACCCACGGCTGATGAACACACTCGCAATAGTTTCGGGTGTGATCCATCATGATCGGTTAAACGGCGCGAGCCGCATGTTCCTTTTGCCAGAAATCATTCCACCATCCGTTGGCGCGAGCGACGCGTAGCGCCAGCATTGGACTGAGCGTTTCCTCGCGCCAACACGTTCCGGTGATCTTGAGGTGCCCCTAGGGAATGTAGCGGTGTGCGGCTTCAACTTCACCCGAGCCGACGGGCCAGCCTTCGGCCCGATATTTCTTGTAGTCGATGCAGTTGACGAAACGGCGAAGGTACTCGATGAGTCGCTCTACCCGCTCGTTTGCCTGCTCGTCGCGCTTGTTTTTGTGGGCGTCTAGATCGGACTGAAGCTTGGCTACGACCTTCAGTGCATGACCGTGTGCAATTCGCTCAAAGTGGGCTTCGAGCTATTCTCGACCGGCCTCTTCACTATGGCCGAGCGCCTTGCTCGTCTCCCAGAGGTGATGCTTCTAATGGCTCGGGTCCAGAATAACCTGGAGGGTGGGTTCATCTTTGGGAATCCGGTGAACGCAATTAAAGCTCCGGACGTTTTTATCCGGTGCAGTATCGACCCTGGTAGACGAATTCACGAGCCACGACTGGGACCGATAATCAACCTGACCGGGGCTCGGAAGCAAAAGACTTTACGGCGCGTGGCAATGGGGACGAGTGTCTCTTGACTTCCGTCTTCATAGAAGTCGGGCAAAGAACCGCGACTCGTGCCTTTTGCCTTCATTGAGGTCGATGATCACACATCCACACTACACATCCTCAACCCCTCCGCAACCCCTCCGGCGCCACCACAAGCCCGCGCCGATGGCAAAGAGGCCGAGCACGCCCACCGGCGCCCGCCCACCGGGGGTGGTCGAGCAGCCGCCGTCGTCGCTATTATTCTGCGATCCCGTGGACACGCCCGCGTCGCCGTCGCCGTTGCCGGCATCGGGCTCACCTTCGCCGGGCGCGACGCATTCGCCGTCGTGACACTCCTGTTCGGTGCCGCAGATGATGCCGTCGCAGGGGTCTTTGGCACAGCGGCCGTCGATGCAGCTGCTGCCGTTGTCGTGCTGGCATTGCGATTCGATCTGGCAGGCTCGCTGGCAGGTGCCACCGAAGCACTCCTCGCGCCGGTCGGGGCACTCGACGTTGGCGCAGGCGCTCTCCGAGCAGCGTCCGTCGTAGCAGCGCTGGCCGTCGGAGCAGTCGGCGTCGGCCTCGCAGGCTCCGAAGCAGCCGCCCTGGTAGCAGATGATGTCCTCGCCGCCGCAGACCAGCGGCTCCTCGTCGACGTTGCCGTTGCAGTTATCGTCGCGGAAGTTGCAGTCCTCGGGGGTGCCCGGGTTGTGGTCGGGGTCCTCGTCGTCGCAATCGCCCACGCCGTTGGGGCAGGTCTCGGGCAGGCCGTGTTGGACCCAGGCGTCCATATCGGCGTCGCAATAGCCGTCCTCGTCGTCGTCGCAGCCCTCATCGACGGTGCCGTTGCAGTTGGTGTCCAGGCCGTCGCAGATCTCCTCGGCGCCCGGATAGGCCCAATCGGCCAGGTCGTGACAATCGGTGCCGTCGGGGCAGGTATCCGAGGGGCCGGTGTAGCCATCCCAATCCGCGTCGAAGCAGGCGGCGCCATAATAGACGTAGATCTCGGCTAGTTCTGGCGCGCCGAGCAGCAGGTCGTCGTGGCCGTCGCCGTCGAGGTCGCCGGCGATCGCGGCGGTATCACCGATGGTCGAGTTCCCCTCGAACAGCGCCTCCCAGGCGAGCGTGTCCTCCAGTCCGTCGGCGCTGCCCCGGTAGAGCATGCCGCCGTAGGAGACCAGTCCGAGGTGCGCGTCGGGGATGAGGATATCGTCGTAGCCGTCGCCGTTGACGTCGCCGCCCCCGGAGATGCCGCGTCCGAGATAGCTGCCTTCGCGTTCGCCGGTGACCATCCAATCGTGGGTGGCTTCGAAAGTCTCGCCATCGCTCAGGTAGGCGTAGACGGCGCCTTCTTGCTCGAATTCGTCGCTGCTATAGTTGGCGGCACCGGCGATCACGTCGTCGAAGCCGTCGCCGTTAAGGTCGCCGGCGGCCGAGACATCGGAGCCGAGCAGGGCTTCGGCTACGTCGGACTCGACCTGCCAGTCCGGTTCTGCAGCCGGACCGTCGGCGCTCCCCAGGAACAGATAGATCGCACCTTCGCCGCTCTCGCCGTTGGTGTGGCCGGGGGCGCCTGCGACGAAGTCGTCGAAGCCGTCGCCGTTGACGTCGCCGACGCCGTCGACCGCCCAGCCGAACGCCGATCGGGCCGTCGGTGCCCCGACCTGCCAGTCGGGCATGTCGCTGATGCCGTCGGCGCTGCCGCGAAAGATCATCACCGCGCCGCTGCCCTGGGCAAACGGTACGCCCACGAGCACGTCGTCATAGCCGTCACCGTCGACGTCTCCGGCCGAGGCGACCGAGCGCCCCAGCTGGGCGCCTTCTTCACCGCTGATCTCGAAGGAGAAGTCCGGCGTGTCCGAGAGCCCGTCGGGACCGCCGTGGAAGACATAAAAGGCGCCGACATTCTCGGTGTCCTCCTCGTCGTCGAGGACCGCCTCATCGTTGAAGTTGGGAGCGCCGATGATCACGTCGTCATAGCCGTCGCCGTTGACGTCGCCGGCGGTCGAGACGTCGAAGCCGAACCAGGAGCGGTCCTGCTGGGAGTCTTGCGACCAGTCGGGGGCGTCGCCGACCCCGTCCTCATTGCCGTGGAAGACAAACGAGGTGCCGTGAGGGGTGGAATCCTCCTCCTGCAGATAGGGTCCCGTGCCGACGATGAAGTCGGCCAAGCCGTCGCCGTTGACGTCGCCGGCGGCAGCCAGCGCGCCGCCGAAGATCACCCCGCCCGTGTGGGTATAATCCCAGTCGTGCTTCCACACCAGGGCGTCGGTCTCCTCGACGTGGCCGTCCATCGGGATCATCTCACGTTCGAACGAGCGCGGGCCGATCGAGTCCACCGGCTGGCGCCCCACGGTTTCGAGCCGGGTGCGAACCTCCGGGATGGTGCGGGTGCCGGTCGTCTCACCGGTCCGGGCTTCTTCGGCGGGTTGTTGCGGCTCGGCCGACTGGTTACAGGCGGCCACGGAGGCGGCGAGAGCGACAGATGTCAGATAATATTTTAGCTTCACGGATTTGACCGGGCTGGTTCGAATCAATTGCTTTCTCTGCAAAATCGCGGGCAACATAGCATTAACCGATGACGGGAATCACGTGAAGCGGAAGGTTTTTTCGATTCTCGCTATTATACGATCATTACTTGCGCGGCGACGGAGCCCCAAGTTAGCGTGCCCGCGATATTAGTGGCCTCGGCGCAGCGGCTCCTGGCGCGCCATTCGATAGTTGGAAAGTCATGCAGTTGCGAACCCCTATTGTGATCGTTGGGCTGGTCGGTCTGATGGTGTCTTTTGTGAGCGTCGCCGTGGCCCAATCAGCGGATTCTGGCGATGAGCCCCAGGTGCGCGCTCCGGACATACGCGCGCTCACCCTCGAGCAGGTGCTCGAGGAGGTCCGCGAGCAAAATGAGGAATGGGAGATCACCGAGTCGCGCATCGCGCAGGCGCGGGCGGCGCGCCGAGAGGCCTGGGCTGCCCTGTTGCCCAGCTTGTCGGTGTCCGGCAATGTGACCCGATACGGCCGCGAGATCGAATTTGGCGGCGAGCAGGTGCGCCCGCAATACGATTGGGGGGCGTCGGGCCGCGCCTCGATCGCGATCTTCGACGGTAGAAGTTACCCACTTTTATCGCGCTCAGGGCGCCTCCTAGAGGCTTCTGAGGCTTTGTCGAAATGGAGACGCCGGTCGGTCGTGTTTGAAGCTACGCAGTCATTTTACCTGCTCGCGGCGGCCGAGGAGCAGGTGGCGATCGCCGAGCGGGCCATCGAGCTTCGTCAGGCGCAGCTCGACCGCGCCCAGGCGCTCGTCGAGGCCAAGCTGGCCATCCAACTCGACGTCGAGCGCGCCCGCACGCAATTGCTCGAGGCCGAACAAGATCTGCTCGAGGCGCGCGCGCAACTCGGCGACGCGGCCGATTCACTCGCCTCGCTCATGGCGATCGAACCGGAGGAGACGCTTCGCGCCCAGGTCGGCGACGGTGATCTCGAAGACGCGCCCGTCGAGCAGCCGCCCGACCAGCCGCGAGTGGCCGACCTGGAGCAACGCGCGGATTTCCGCGCCGTCGAGCATCAGATCGAGGCGGTCGAGCAGAGCGAGCGGGCCGTCTTGTGGAGCCTTTTGCCGCTGCTCGAGCTGCGCGCCGACGCCCAGGCCGGCCCCGAGAGCGCGTTTTCGCGCCCCGATGGCTACACATGGTCGTTGACCCTGCAGGCCAGCTGGTTGCTGTACGACGGAGGCGCACGCTATGCGCAGATGGACCAGCTCGAAGAGCAGGTCAGAGAGGAGCGGCTCTCCTACCAACGCGAGCTTCGCCAGGCGCAGGTGGGCATCCGCCAGGCGCTGCGCCGCTGGAAGAGCGCCGCCGCCTCGGTCGACGTCGCTCGCCAACAGATCCAGGCCGCCCGCGCGGCCCACGAAAGCGCCCGCGAGCGCTTCGACCAGGGCCTCGGCACCAACCTCGAGGTCATCGAGGCCGCCGACACCCTATTTCGCGCCGAGACCGCTCTCAACCAGCGCCGACTGGATGCGCAGGTCGCGGCCGCCGAGTATCGCTATTTGGTCGATCTTATCGGTGAAGGCGACTGAGCCAAGAACCAAGAACCAAGAACCAAGAACCTCGACGAGCTGCCCAACAAGGTACGTCCCAGATTGATTTTTCGATCTGTCGATAAAGCACCAATGGACGACAAATGAAGAGTTTAACATTCAAGTTTTCGGCCTATTTGCTCGCGCTACTCGTAGCCGGCGTTGCCGCCGGCTGCGACGGCGACGAGGACGCTGAGGCTTCCTCGGGCAAGCCCGGCGGCGGCTTCCAGGTCAACTCGGCCGTGCTCGTCGAGACGGCCGAGGCCGAGAGCGGCCCGTTCTCGGTGCGGGGCGATTACGCCGGCGAGGTCGTCGCCCAGCGCACCGCCGAGGTGGCCTTCGAGGTCCAGGGGCGCATCGTGATGCTCGACTACGACATCGGCGAGCGCGTCGAGGAGGGCCAGACGCTCGCGCGCATCGAGCAGACCACCTATCGCCAGCGGGTCCGCGAGGCCCGAGCGGCCGTCGAGATGGGCCAGGCCAGCCTCGGTGAGACCGAGGTCGCCGTCGAGAACCTCGAGGCCGATCTGCGCCGAAAGCGCCCGCTGCTCGACAAGCAACTCATCGCCGAGCGTGAGTTCGAGGACCTCGAGGCCCAGCTTCGCCAGGCGCGCCAGAAGGTCGCCGTGGCCAAGGCCACCCTCGACCAGAACCGCGCCCGGCTGCAGACCGCGCGCGAGAACCTGCGCAACACCGAGATTCGCGCCCCCTTCGACGCGCGCATCGCCGCCCGGCACGTCGACCTGGGCACCCACGTCGGCCCCAGCCAGCCGGTGTTTCGGCTGGTCAGCGACGCCAACGTCTACCTGCGGATCAACGTGCCCGAGCAGGACTCGCCAAACGTCGCCGTCGACGAGAAGGTCCGCGTGCGCATGGGCTCCTTGGGCGGCGCCGAGCTGACCGGCCGCGTCGCGCGCGTGGCGCCGAGCATCGATCCCAAGACCCGCATGTTGCGCGTCGACGTGATCCTCGACGCCGAAGAAGCCGAAGCCGACGACGAAGTCGACGATGAAACGGACGAAGTGGCCGCCCCCGACGAGCTCAGCCGGCGCATCCGGCCGGGCATGTACGCCCAGGTCCAGATCGATCTGGGTCATCGTGACCAGGCGGTGACCGTGCCCAAGCAGGCCCTGCTCGAGGAGCGCGGCGGCGCGCCGTTTGTGTGGGTCGCCGACGACGGCGAGGCCCGCAAGCAGACGCTGCTGGTCGGACTTCGCGGCCGCGACCGCGTCGAGGTCGTCGAGGGGCTCGAAGGTGGCGAGGACATCGTGCTGCGCGGCTTCGAGAAGCTCGAGCCGGGCAAAGAAGTCCAGTCGCTCTCCGAGCCGAAAGACACGCCCGACACGCCCCAAGACTCGGCCGGCAACGCCGAAACCGAAGGTGAAGACCAATGAATTTACCCAAGGCAGCAGTCCGCCGGCCGGTCCTGACCACGATGGTCTTTTTGGCGCTGATCATCCTGGGCACGGTCTCCTTTACGCGCCTGCAGATCGATCTGCTCCCCGAGATCGACTTTCCGAGCATCTCGGTGGTGACCACCTACGAGGGCTCGGGCCCCGAGGAGATCGAGACGCTGATCACCCGCCCGGTCGAGCAGGCGGTGAGCACCATCGAGGGCATCGACAGCATCGAGAGCTTCTCGGCCGAGGGCCGCAGCCGCGTGGCGCTTCGCTTCGTGTGGGGCACGAACCTGGACACCGCGCTCAACGACGTGCGCGCGGCCATCGAGCGGGTCAAAGCCCAGATGCCCGACGAGGCCGACACCCCGGTGGTCTATAAATTCAACCTGGGCAGCTTCCCGGTGGTCTATCTGGGGCTGTCCGGCCAGCTCGACGAGCCCGCGCTGCGCCAACTCGCCGAGCAGGAGCTCGGCCCCCGCCTCGAGCGCATCGAGGGCGTCGCCCAGGCCCAAGTGCGCGGCGGCCTGAAGCGCCAGATCCACGTGCTGCTCGATTCCGAGCGACTTGAAGCGTTCAACCTATCGTCGCAGAGCGTCGTGCAGGCGCTGCGCGAGCAAAACCGCAACGTCCCCGCCGGCCGAATCGAGCAATACGACGAGAATATTCTGCTGCGCACGCTCGGCGAGTCCGAGGAGGTCAGTGACTTCCAGAAGGTCGTCGTCGACGTGCGCTCCGGGGAGGACGGTACCCAGAACCCGGTCTTCCTCGAGGACGTCGCCCGGGTGGTCGACACCTACGAGGACCCCACTAACGTCGTTCGCGTCAACGGCGAGCCCGGCATCCGGCTGAGCGTCTCCAAGCAGTCCGGGGCGAACACCGTCGCGGTGTCCAAGCGGGTGATCGCCGCCCTCGACGAGATCAACCGCGACTATGACGGCCGCGCCAAGTTGTCGGTGCTCGAGGACACCTCCGAATATATCGAGGACTCGATCTCGAACGTGCAGGACTCGGTGCTCATCGGAGCCCTGCTCGCCATTTTCGTGCTGCTATTCTTTTTGCGCGACGTGCGCTCTACGGCGATCATCGCCGCCGCCATCCCCATCTCGATCATCGGTATCTTTACGCTGATGTACGCCTTCGACATCACGCTGAACTTGATCAGCTTCGGCGGCGTGGCGCTGGGCATCGGCCTGCTGGTCGATAACGCGATCGTCATCCTGGAGAATATCTACAGAAAGCTCGAGGAGGGCGAGGAACCCGAGCACTCGGCGGTGCGCGGCGCAGGCGAGGTCGCCGGCGCCATCGTCGCCTCGACCACGACCACGTTGGTGGTCTTCGTGCCGGTGATCTTTTTGACCGGCTTCGCCTCGATCTTCTTCGGTCAGATGGCCTTCGTGGTCAGCTTCGCGCTGGTCTGCTCGCTGGCCGTGGCGCTGACGTTGGTGCCGATGCTTTCGGCAAAATTCTTGAAGAGCGACGCGGTCAAGTTGAGCGCCGATGCCGGTTTTGTCGGCGGGTTTTTGGCAGCCATCGAGAAGACCTATGGCAACCTCGTGGACTGGTGCTTGGCCCACCCCAAGATCACGTTGACCGCGGGGGGCGCCGCGCTGGTGGCTTCGCTGGGGCTGGTGCCGCTGATCGGCACCGAGTTGCTGCCCGAGGACGACCAGAGCGAGGTCAACGTCAGCATCGACATGCCGGTGGGCACTCGCATCGAGGTCACCGAGGAGGCCGTCCGAAAGATCGAGGCGCTGCTGCCCGAGGCCGTCCCCGAGATGGAGACGATGCGCACCATCGTGGGCACGCCGGGCTTCTGGTCGACCAGCGGCGAGGAGAGCGCGAGCATCGAGATCAAGCTCGTCAAACCCGGCGAGCGCTCCAGAAGCAGCGAGCAGATCGCCAACGACATCCGCGAGGTTGTCGAAGGCCACACCCCCGGCGCCGATATCCGAACGCGCGCCGGCGGGGGCTTGTGGATCTTGCGCGTGCTCCGCGGCGGCGGCGAGCGCCTCGAGCTGCAGATCCGCGGCCATGACATCGAGACCGCCGATAATCTGGCCGCCGAACTCAAAGAGTTGATGGAGGGTACCGACGGCATCGCCTCGGCGCGCGTCAGCCGTCAACCGGGCGGCAAGGAGCTGCAGATCGTGCCCGATCGCAGCAAGCTCGCCGCCCTGGGGATCACCCCGACGGCGGTCACCGGCCAGATTCAGACCTACGTGCAGGGCACGCGAGCGACGGTCTTCCGGGCGATGGGCGATGAATTCGACGTCCTCGTGCGCCTGAGCGAAAAGGATCGCGAGAGCATCGAGGCGGTGCTCGACAACCCGCTGGTCATCCCGGGCGTGGGCACCGTGCCGCTGCGCGAGGTCGTCGAGGTTCGCCGGGTCGAGGGCCCGCTGACCATCGAGCGCGAGAACCAGCGCCGGGTCGTCTCGCTATCGGCCAATATGACCGGCGAGCGCGACCTCGGCTCGCTCAGCTCGGAGTTGCGCGCCGAGATCCGCCAGATGGAGATGCCCCAGGGGTTCAGCGTGCTGGTCAAAGGCGAGTCCGAGGAGCAGGAAAAGACCTTCCAGAGCCTCCTGGTGGGCATCCTGCTGGCCGTGGTGCTCGTGTATATGGTCATGGCCTCGCAATTCGAGAGCTTCGCCCAGCCGCTGTATATCATGTTCTCGATTCCGTTTGCCGCCATCGGCGTGCTGGCCATGCTCGCGGCCACCGGCACCACATTCAACCTGCAGTCGTTCATGGGCTGCATCGTGCTCATCGGCATCGTGGTCAACAACGCGATCGTGCTGGTCGACTACATCAACCTGATGCGCGACGAGCACGGCATGTCGGTGTCGGAGGCGGTTGCCGTCAGCGCCCGCCGCAGGCTTCGTCCCATCCTCATGACCACCGCCACCACCATGCTCGCCCTGTCGCCGGTGGCCATGGGCCTGGGCGAAGGCGGCGACACTCAGGCCCCGCTGGCCCGCGCGGTCATCGGCGGATTATTCGTGTCGGGGGCTATCTCGTTGGTGGTGATTCCGGTGATTTATAATTGGGTTGAGGGGTGGCGGGAGGGGAGGATGGCAGATTCTTGAGGCCCCCTCCGACGGCTACGCTTCGCTTCGCCGCCACCTCCCCGGATCGGGGAGGAGTGGCAAGACGGCGATGCGGTCAGATTCGCCACCCCTCCCCGAGTGGGGGAGGTGCCGAGCGCAGTTCGCGAGGCGGAGCACGGTCAAGCCGCATGAAGGGGCCTCAACAATCACGAATCTACTTAGCTAGTGTAGTCGGCCCATCCACAGCCACCATCGGCGCGAGCTTGGCAAACGTCGCCTCTCCGATCCCGCGCACTCTCACCAGGTGTTCGGGCTTCTCGAAGCGGCGCTGCTGGCGAAACTCCACGATACGCGCCGCCAGCGCCGGTCCCACGCCGGGCAACTCCATGAGCTGGTTGATGGAGGCGTCGTTCAGGTTGACCACCCCGGCGCCGGCGCGCTCGGCCTGCTCGTCGCTCGACTCCTCGACGGCTTCACCGTCCGCATCACCCGCCTGCTCCTCGGCCTGCTCTCCAGCCTGCTCGGCCTCCTCGACATCCTCGAGCGCGACGTTTACAGCGTCGTCATCCGCCGGCGGTTCCTGCCAGCGGTCGGCCTCGGCCTCTTCGTCCGCGGCTTGTTGCTCGGTCTGCTCGGCCTGTTCGGTCTGCTCCTCCTCGACCTCCTCACAATCCGCCGGCTCGTACTCCGCGCGCACCGGCTCGGGTTGGCTACAACCGGCAGCGGCGAGGGCGACAATCAACAGCGACATCATCAGTGTATAGATACGCATTTTCGATCTCCTTAGATCGTTGGGTTCGTTATCGTCGGTTACAACGAGAGTGGCCGCCTGGCCCCCTCATTATGGTTTTCGACGATTTTCGGAAATCGTTGCGTGTTTTTTTTGGGATCGGGGTTTGGTGGGGTGCTTGGCGGGTTTTTTGTGGGTGGGTTTTGTTTGGGGGATCGCCCAAAAGTTGCGTGAAGATGCCTCACGATGAGCGGAACGAAGTGAAGCGTCGCCGAGCGAAGTGAAACGGAGTGAGTGCCTTTGTAGCCCCATGCGACCGAAGGAAGCTTGGGGGTAAGGGTGGGGCTAACTTCCAACCTACAATACGCCGTTTCAAACGCGCGAATTGAGATTCACTCGTGCCATTTGATCGTACGATTGATGAAGAGATCGTGTGGGGCGAATCGCGACTCCCAACCCCACGTTCCCTCCACTACGTTCCGGTCACATGAGGCTACAAAGGCCCGCTTGAACAGCAGCGGGCGACGCTCCGCCTATCGGCTCCGCTCATCGGGAAGCCTTCGTTGATCGTCGCAGCAAGAACCTAAAACCCAACCCCCACCCCAACATAAGGACTAAAATACCACTGCTCATTCAACCCCGCCGCATCGTGATGCGTAAAGACATCTCCCGACACGCCGCCCTCTAGCTGCATGCTGAACGCCGCGTGGGCGTCCCAGCCCACAGCGAGTGCGCCCTCGGCGCGGAAGCCGAGGCTGTCGCCCTTGGTGCCGTTGGGTCCGCTGCTGCCGCCGAAGAAGACGACCTGGTGGCCGGCGCGGGCGCGTGGCTGCAGGTAGGTGTCGTGGGTCAGCGCGAATTGCCAGGATAGCTCGACGCCGGTGGCCATGCGGTGGACGGTGCTGGAGTCGAGCGAGTCGGGCGAGAGCCCGTAGCTGAAGAACGGGCCGACGCCGAAGCCGCCGTCGTGGCGGAAGGTGGCGTCGACGCTGACGTGGTGTTGCTGGCCGCCGGTGTTGAAGAAGTCGCTGCCGAAGCCGTAGCCGGCGTGGGGGGCGAAGCTCCAGGTGGCGCTCTCCGGGGCGATCGAATGCCCCTGGGTGGCGCCCATGCTGTATTTATCGCGCGCGGCGACGAAGCCGCGGTAGAAACCGTCGCCGTAGGGCACCGAGAACAGCCCGGTGCGAAACGCCTCGTCGACCGAGCCGCGCGACTGGTCGTCGTGGGCGGCGAAGGCCAGCTCGGTCGCGTCGACCTGGGCCTGGTCGACGGGCACCGATGCTTGTTCGTCGCCCGAGCTCAGGTAGTAGCCGCGCCGGCCGGTCGGGCCGTGCAGCAAAATCATGCGCGTAGCGAGGGATTTGTCGACGTGGAAGTCTGCGTAGCGCAGCCCGCGGGCGTCCTCGAGGTGGAAGCGCCCGCCATTAGTGCGCGGGATCTCGAGGCTGGTGGCGTTTTGGTATTCGTCCAGGTCGACCAGCGGTCGGCCGCGGTCCTGCTCGGGCGGATCGGCGTAGACGTTGATGCGCGCTCGCGGGTTGGTCACCCCGGCGTTGGCGGCGACCAGATAGGCCTCCAGCTCGGCGTAGGTGATGTCGCCGCTGGCGTCGACGTCGGCGGCGCCCAGAAGCGCGCTTCGGAGCTGGTGGCTGAATACCCCGGCGCGAAACCGGCTCCACTCGTGGACCTCGGCGGTCCCCGAGGTCGATACGATCACGCCCACGGTGCTGCCGCGCACCACGCGGGTGTCCTCGCGCTTGGAAAGATACGCGTCGAGTTCACCGTCGAGGGTGTCGCCGGAGCCGTCGTCCTGCCACTGCTCGTCGCCGCCGCGTGATTCCACCATGAAGTAGGAGTGGCAGGCGTCGACGATCAGGTGGGTGAAGTCGGCCTCGAGCGCGCCGATGACGTCGCGAAACAGCTCCTTTCGGTGCAGCTTGCCGTCGTTCAGGCTCAGGTAGCCCTGGCCTGCGTCGTCGACGTTCCCGTGGCCGGTAAAGACCAGGTAGACCTCGCTCTCGAGGCCCTTTTGGCGGTCGTCCTCGATGGACTCGGCCAAGTCGGCGACGGCCTTCTTGAGGCGCGCACGCGTGGGCGGCTCGGTGTGGGGGACCACCTCGGGGAAGACCTTTTGGCTGTCGGCGTCGAGCGTGGTCAGAAGCCGGGTGTGGTCGGCCAGACTGTCGAACATCTCGAAGTAGCGCGCCCCGTCGTCGTCGGCGAATCGCAGCGGCTTGACCCCGTCGTCGACGCTGGAGTTATTGGCCACGATCAGGGCGTAAACCTGTTTGCCCTTCTTCTGGTTCGTCTCCGCCTGCGCGGTCGCGGGCGCTAAACCGAGGGATAGCGAAAAGCCAAAAAGAGCCCCGACGAATGTGG
>CAYLTX010000004.1:15303-26036 GCA_964386725.1 uncultured Bradymonadales bacterium
ACTCATTGGGAGCCTCCTTCGATGACTTCGAAACTGGCCGTGGTCACCGTGCCCAGCATCGACAAATCGCGCTTCGACAGCTCGTCGAGGCGCTCGCCGCGGTACAGCCGGTCAATTTCGGTCTTGTCGAGCCTGCGTCGCAGCTCCGAAAAACGAATGGGGTCGCTCGCGAATAAGCCGACCACTCTCACGCGACCCGGCCGGTGGTTGACCGCCAGCCGAATCGATTCGCCGACCGGCTCGACCGTGGCGCTGTGTTTGATCGCGAGCGGCGCTCCGTCGGAGGGCGTCGGGCCGTACCAATAGATTTTACCGGTTTGGTCGACGCCGAAAAAGGCCGCGTAGCGAAGCTGTGTGGCGGTGTTGCGGTAGGCGAGTTTGAGCTCGGCGTCGAGCGGGCAACTGATCAGCCCGAAGGGGGCGTCTTCTTCGCCCGTAAAGCTCACCCCCTCGGAGGTGCGCTGGGCGCAAAATAACTCCAGCTCGGGCTGCTCGACCGGGCTGTTTGGATTGGCGCTGGCCGCCGAGCGGGCCTGGAAGTCATCGTCGGCGGTATTCGTCTGGAAGACGTCGCCGCCGAAGATCATCCAGCTGCTCACGCCCACCAATAAGACGGCCGCGGCCGCCGCGTATAGGCGCATCGGGTGGTCGGGCCGGTCAGACGGGCCAGAAGGGGCCGAGCGTTCCGAGAAGTCGACGACAGAAGCGTCTCCGGTCGCGTCCTCAGCAGCTTCTTCGGCCAGCAAATCGTCGAGCGCCGCCGAGAAGGCCGCCTCGCCAAATGCGGACTCGAAGTTAGATGAAGCAGGCTCGTCGGCTGCTTGTCGGCCGGCTAATTGCCGATCAGCCAACTGCCGGTCAGCAAGCGCCAGCCCGTCGTAGAGTTGGCGACACGCCGCGCAATCGGCCAGATGCTTCTGGACCGCCCGCGCAGATATCTCGCCGAACGCCTCCTCGTGCGTCTGACCGACGAAGAGCGCCTCGAGCGCGCCGTTGACGGCGTCGTGAGAGGCTGATGTGGTCTTGTCGTCGTTCATGGAACCACTCCGAGAGCGATGAGCGTGGTGACGGCGCGCATGGCGTCCGCCACTTCCAGCGAGCCGATGACGCCTCGACTCTTGAGGCGTTGCAGGAGCCGCTTGCGAATCAACCGGATATGCTTTCGCACATCATTTCGGCTGACTCCCAGGGCATCGGCCATCTCGTGCTGGGTCTTCGGGCCCTGCAGATGCTCTTTGAGGATGCGGCTTTCCATCTCGTCGAGCCCGCTCACAAACTCCGCGAGCGTCTCGGCGAGTTGTTTGCGCCAGGCGCTGGTCTCCGGGCTGGGCCCTTCGTCCGGGCCGACGCGCTCGAGCACGGCGCGCTCGTCCTCGTCCTGGTAGGCCATATCACCCAGATGGACGAAGAGCTCCGATTCGCGGCTTCGGCGCCGAAAGCGGTCGATGATCAGGTTTCGCGCGATCGTCAACAAATACGGACGATACGGCCGCGAGCCGTCGTAGGCCTGGCGTGCCTTCTTGCGAAACGCCCGAATGAAGGTCTCCTGCACGGCTTCGCGCAGTCGAAAAGGCTCGGCGATCCCTCGAAAGCGAATCGTGTCGCCCTTGCTGGTGAAGGTGAATCCTCCACGCAGCATCTTCTCGACGCTGCCCACATAGTGGCGATAGACCTCATCGAGCAGGTCGCGATCGCCTTGGGCAAACGCCTCGAGGCTGTCTGAACTTTCGAGCAACTCCATCCGGTGATCCGAGTTCCCCTCGGGGGAACCTTATGAGCATCGGGCTCTCACACCCGTTGCATCCTCTCGTGAGTGGTCTACGTATGAGGCGGATCGAATGGTAAATTTTTTCGTGGGATAGTGACAGGGAAGCTCAATCCAACTCTTCGAGCTGCTCCATGACCTCTTCATTCTTCTCGGCGCGACGCCGCGCAAACACCCACGCCACGCCCACCGAGATGAAGTAGAGCACGGTGAGCGGGACGGCCAGGAGCAACTGGGTCATGGGGTCGGCCGGCGTCAGGAAGGCGCCGGCGACGAACGAGCCGATGACGGCCCCGCGCCAGTGGCGCAGCAGCGTGTTGTGGTCGATGACGCCCAGCGCCGATAGGAACATCGAGACCACCGGCAGCTCGAAGACCAGCCCGAAGACCAAAAGCAGCTTGGTGGTCAGCGTCAGGTACTCGCTCATCATCAGCTGGGGCTCGGACGAGACCTCGAGGCCGAAGGTGAGCAGGAAGTTATAGCCCATCGGCATGACCAAATAATAACAAAACGCCGCGCCGCCGAAGAAGAAGATCGTCCCCAGCAGCACGAACGGGATGGCCATGCGTTTTTCGTGCTTGTACAGCCCCGGCGAGATGAACTTCCACAACTGGAACATCAAAAACGGCGAGGTGCCGAAGATGCCGCCGATCAGCGCGGTCTTGAGCATGGCGAAGATCGGCTCGGCCAGGTCTTTGTGGTGGATATTGGCCAGCTCGAGCTTGCCATCGGGCACTGCGTCCTGCAGGGGCTGGAGCAAGAAGCCGAAGATCTGGTCGACGAAAAACCAGCAGACGATCACGCCCACGAAGATGGCGATGATCGAGTAGATCAGCCGCGTGCGCAGCTCGGCCAGGTGCTCCATGATGCTCATCCGAGCTTCATCGAGGGCTTCCTGGCGGGTTTGGGGCTCTTCTGGGGTCGGATCTACACTCATATCCGGCTCATTGGGGGCGAGGTGCCGCGATTTCTTCGAAGCGACAGCGATCGGTGGCGCCGGCGCTGGCGACGACGACTTCGTTGGCGTGGGTGGAGCTGCGCGCCGGCTCGATTCTCACGGGGCGAGTCGGCGGCCGCGCCGAGCGTCGAGTGACGGTGCCGGAAACCCCGGCTGCACTCGTGGCTCCGCCGACCTTGGGTCGGTCCTTTGGCGAGGCATTTGGCTTCTTCTGGTCGTAGTTGGCGCCTTCCTCGAGCATGAACATATCTCGGAAGGTATTGCTCGCTCGACGCACCTCGCGCACGCCTTTGCCGAGCATCCGCGCCACGTCGGGGATCTTCTCGGGGCCGATCACCACCAGGGTGACCAGCAGGATGATCAGGATTTCGGAAAGTCCAAGACCGGAAAGCATATCGAATCTTTCTCGCTCGACCAGTGGAGCCAGGATGAAGACTGTTTCGGGTGTAGCAGAAGCCGCGTGTGACCAAAAGCCCTCGATAAACGGACACTTTGCGGAGAGTCTCTGCGTAGACGCCCGTATTACGCCCTAAAGATAGGAGAACGCCGGGTAATATTCCTCGGCACACCGTTCAGCGGGCAACCTTATCGTGCAACTTACAGGTCAAACTCACCGGCGACAATGCGCGCAGAGTTGAATTTGCGTCGTGATGTTCTACTTTCACACCCGCCTGAAGTTATGCCAATGAACGAGCACGCAGTCTCATTTGCGTCTCGCGGAACGTTAACCTCCAAAAGCGAGGAATCTATGATCGTGTCTAGCGTACGTATCGCGTTTGTACTGGCCGTGGCGCTGAGCCTTGGCGCGTTGGTCGGATGTGAGAAAAAGGCCGACGAAGAGCCCACCGAAGAGGCGGTCGCCGAGCCGGCCGAGGAGACCCCCGACGAGCAGCAGCCCGAGCCCGGCGCTGAGGACGAGCAAAAGCCGCATAGCTCGGCGATCCCCGGCACCGAAAACCAGCTCGAATGGGACCAGGACGTCCCCGAGGTCGCCCTCGAGATCACCGCGCCCGCCCAAGACGAGGTGCTCGAGTCGGGCGATGAGGTCACCACCGAATACAAAGTCACCAACTACCGCACCGGCAAGGAGATCGGCCAGCACATCCACGTCATCGTCGACAACGAGCCGTATATCGCCCACTACGAGGCCAACGAGCCGCTGGTGCTCGAAGATCTCGAGCCGGGCACCCACACCCTGCGCGTGTTTCCGGCGCGCCACTACCACTTGGCGATCAAAGAGGGCGACGTCTTCAAGACGCGCACCTTCCACGTCGAAGAGCGCTCCGAAGACTTCGACTTCGACGACTCCGCGCCGTACATCACCTACAGCCGCCCCAAAGGCGAATACGATAGCGAGGCCGCCAAGAAGCTCCTGCTCGACTTCTACGTCACCAACGTCGAGCTGGGCGACGACGCCCGCGTCATCTACGGCGTCGACGGCGAGGAGACCGAGCTGACCGAGTGGAAGCCGGTGCTGCTGCCCGCCCTGGAGCCCGGCGAGCACGAGATCACCCTCAAGCTGGTCGACGGCGAGGGTAACCTGATCGAAAACGGCGGCTATAACGACACCACCCGCACGATCACCGTGACCGAATAACTCCGACCATCACAAGCTCACAACAAAAGGGACGAGCGAGCCGTGACGGCTCGCTCGTCCCTTTTTCGTTTGTGCCTGCTCCTTACTGCGCTCCACCTACTTCTGTGGGACCCCTGCCTGAACATCAATTGTTGGCCTCAACATGGATATCGGGTGACGGTCCAGCCCTTGATCTCGCTCGCCCCCAGGTCGGTGTGGTCGAGCTTCCACACCGGGGCGAGCATCAACTCGCGGTCCTCTTCACGCTCTTGAATATCGATGAACAACTTGGCCTTGGCCTTATTGTCAAAGATCGGCCGCGAAGATTCGCTACCGTCGGGGTTGAGCGCTCGCAGCCTCGGCAAGACGGCTTGCAGCGCCGGGTGAGGACTCTTGATCTTGGTGGGTTCTTCGCGTTGTTCTCGGGTCATGGCACCGTCCCCTCCGTCGGAACGAAAGTGAGCGAAACTTCGGGCAATACTAACGACATTTGACGTCATTCTGGTCGAGCCATCGACAAAGCTGAGCACGGCCCGCGGAGAGTCCAGCGAGGCATCGTAGGCTTTTACCCGTGGTCGTGGTCGTGGTCGTAGACGTAGACGTAGACGAACCGCACGACCATTCAAGTCACTGAGTTGCTTCAGTCGCGCTCGGAACGTACGCGTTGCCCGGCGGTCGTTGCTCCGGATTTGCATTGCCTCAAGTCTAGCCCAATCGAGGCGGGGTTGTGGAGTCGAGGGCCCTGCAGTTCGATTACGACCACGACCACGACCACGACCACGACCACGGAGGATCACTGCGGTCACGTACCGTGGTGCAGTACGAGTGAGAGCTCTGATTAATAATAAGCCGCAAGCGGGGAGGGGTGGCAAAAAGTAACTCCTTTGCGTCTCGGGGCTTCATCGCAGCGCACCTAGTCTACCCTATTAGGCATCTTCCTCGCTCACAGGCGCGCCCGGTTGGTTCTCGTAGTTGCGCTTGGCCATCCCCGTCAAAGCCTGAAAGCCGAGCGGGGCGTAAAACGCCTCGAGTTTCGCGTCGCAGACTAGGTCGATCATATAGAGCTGGTCGAGCTGCTCGCACAACACCTCGATGAGGCGCGTGCCGATACCGCGGCCCTGCCATTCGGGGAGCACCTCGAGCAGCGGGATATACGCGCTCAAGACGCCGTCGGAGATCGCGTTGGCAAAACCGACAACGCGATCGAGGTCGGTGTCGACGGCCAGGGCAATGGCGTAGGAGTTGTCGAGCATCCTGAGGTGTGTCGCCGAGTCGGGATGGGTCGGCCAGCCGACGAAAAAGCCGTCGATTTCACCGGCGCCAACCGAGTCGAGGTCAGTGCGGTACTTGATAGAATTCATATTCAACCGTTTTTCGATCTCTTCGATTACTGCGCCAATAGTTTGTCTAACCTGTGCTGCCGTTACACGCAGGACGTCGACATCGTACACCTCACGCAGATATTGGTCTCGGCGCGTGTCCTGCGCGGCATGCTGCGGAAACCGATGCTGCTCGCCGTCGATCTCAACGACTAACTTCTTACTCGCGGCATAAAAATCGACGATATAGGGCTTTAAGATGTGCTGGCGTCGAAATTTGACGCCGCCAAGCTGCTTCTTGCGTAGCCTGCTCCACAGAAGGCGCTCTTCAAATGTCGCATTCTTGCGCATGTGGCGGGCACGGCTCTTCAACTGCCCGTATCGCGGACTCATTCTTTCTCCGAAGATTCGAGTGAGGGTTCACTCTGGTTTTCGGCAAAATCCGCCAATCGTTGCATCGTTTCTTGCCGAACCCGCGCCTGAGCATCGCAAGAGCCCGATATTCGTCATCTCGCTGTATTCGCCCCCACCTCAAAAACCAACCAAGACGCGTCTTGCCACTCCTCCCCAGATTCTGGGGAGGTGGCGTGCGCGCAGTTCAGCGCACGTCGGAGGGGGTCCCAATAAGCAGCTCTTTTGCTTTTCGAGGTCTCGAAGCGGTGGTTGGCTGCTCTTTGATGCCCCCCTCCGCCTCGCTACGCTCGGCACCTCCCCGCAAGCGGTGGAGGGGTGGCGAGACGGAAGTCGCTGCTACTTGAAGCCCCCGTCGAGTACGCTTCGCCCCAGCTCCTCATAAAGATCCACGCCCGCCCGCAGGCTCTCCAGGGTGATATGTTCGGCGTCGGAATGGGCGTTTTCGATGTCGCCGGGGCCGACCAGCCAGATGGGGCCGAGCTCGGAGAGGTAGGTGGCGTCGGTGTTGAAGGGCACCGTGCAGGTCTCGACGCCTTCAGGCGGCTCGAAGAAGACCGGGTCGTTGTAGACGACCATCTCCTCGTCGACATGCTCGCCCATCAACTGGCGGGCGCGCTCGAGCAGGGCCTCGGTGTCGCTGACGGTGCGGAACAAGACCTCGGCGCGCGCCGACGGGGCGAAGACGTTGGCGGCCACGCCGCCCTCGATGACGCCCACGTTGAGGGTGGTCGGCCCGAGCAGGTCGTCGACCGGCCACGACTCGTTGCGGAGCGCCTCGAGGGCGTCCAAGAGCCGGTGCACCGCCGAGACGCCCCGGTCCGGATACGCCGAGTGGCCGGCGCGGCCCTCGGCCGTGAGCGCCATTTTGAGCATGCCCTTTTGGGCGGAGACGACCCGGTTTCGGGTCGGCTCGCATAGCACGATGCGCTGTGGGTCGAGCTCGAGGTTGCGCGCGATCTTGGCGCCGATATGGTCGACCTCCTCACCGACCACGAAGAGGTAGCCGAAGTCCGAAAGGCCCGCCTCCAGCAGGCGCCGGCCGGCCTGGGCCATCGCCACGATGCCGCCCTTTGTGTCGCAGGCGCCGCGCCCGTAGATCGTGTCGCCTTCGCGGCGCGGGCCGAAGTACGGCGGCACCGTATCGACGTGGGTCGAATATAGAAGCGTCGGATCGTCGGTGCGGCTGACCAAGAGGTTCCAGCGATCCGAGCCCACCGGTTGGCGGGCGCAATCAAAGCCGAGCTCGCCGAAATACGCCTCCAAGGCCGCCAAGAAGGCGGCTTCGCGCCCGCTCGTCGAGTCGATCTCCAGCCAGGTCTCGAGGAGCGCGGCGTCGTCATCTTTATGGTCGATGGTCATGTTTGAAACCCTGTTAAAACTAGTCTGAGATTTCGAGAGCCAGCTACCCAATCCGCAGGCGCATCGCCTCGAAGTCGTCCTGGCTCGCCCGATTCCGCGAGGAGGCGAAGTCCACGGCGCTGATCGGCCACGAGAACATCGTCGTTGTGACCGATTTCGGCAAGTGTCCCGACTACGGCTCCTCTTTGATCACGCAATACCTCGAGGGCCGCAGAGACGGACCGAGGCGCTTTGATTGGATTCCCCAAACCCGTCCGCCTTGACAGATTTTCGGGGCTGCGTCTAATCTGCCGACGCTTGTACAGCCGGTTTTCCACCGATGCCAAGGGGATAAGGTCCCCGTTTTAATAAACTTGCAGGAGTTTTGAATGTCCGACGATCAAGAAAAAGACTCGCCTTCCGCCGACGAAATCGTCGACGATATGGCGGCGGATATGGGTGTCGAGGACGAATCGGTGCCCGAGGAATCGGGTAACGACGCGATGGGCGGCCTGGGAGGCATCTTCGATGTGCCGGCCTCGTCGAAGCGTAAAAAGAAGAAGAAGAAAAAGAAGAAAAAGAAAAAAGAAGAGGCCTCCGAGGCTTCGGGCGATTCTGAGAAGTCCGAAAAGTCGAAGAAGCGCAAGAAGTCCAAGAAGTCGGCCAAGGAGGACCTCGACGAGCTCGCCGGTGTGCTCACGCCGTCGACCGACGACACGCCCATCGAAGATCTCGACGGGGGCGGCTACCTCGGCGAGGACGACCTCGACGGCTATGGCGGCGGCTCGGGCAAAAAGGGCCTCATCATTGGCCTGGTCGTGCTCTTGGTGGTCGGTGGGCTGGGCTTCGTCTTCGTCACTCAGACCGAGGCCGGCGCCGACGTCAAGGCCCTCTTCGAGGGTAATCTGCGCGAGAAGCGTCTGGCCGAGGCCGACCAAAAGAAGAAGGAGTGGGAGGCCGAGCAGGAGGCCGCGCTGGAGAAATACGGCACGCTCAACATCTCCGGGTCGCCCAAATACGCGGTCATCAAGCTCGACGGCAAGGTCAACTACGGCCAGACCTCCTCGGGGGCGTGGCGCGACCTTCGACTCGGCCAGTCCTCGGCGTTCAAGAACCTCAAGGTCAAACAGAAGCATAACGTCGAGGTCGACGCGCCGGGTTTCAACTCGGAGACCTACGAGCTGACCGAGGGCCGCTGGGACGAAAATAGCGGCACCTACGTCAAGATGCTGACCATCAACTTGGTGCCGGAGTCGGCCCAGCACGACCTCGAGTACCAGCAGCGCATGGACACCTCGGACACCGAAAACGAGTACTACGGTGAGGTTACGATCTCGTCGGTGCCCTCGGGCGCCAAGGTCGAGTTCAACAACTACCCGCTGCTCGACGAAGACGGCGAGGAGCTGACCACGCCGGTGACTTTCGATAAATTTTACGTCGAGGACGAAGACAGCGGCAAGCTCGAGGAGCGAGAGGTCAACGTCGACACTCCCCCCGACCGCGGCCACAAAATCGTGCTGAAGATGCCCGAGGACAAAGGCGAGTATCCCGAGTACGTCACCGCCTTGCAGCGGCGCATGTGGACCTGCGACTGGAAGGATGGCGAAGCGCCGGACTCCCCGCCGCAAGGCAAGAGCTACCGCGATATGTGCAATTATAAATATACCCTCGACATGGATTTCGACGGCCTCAAGGAATATATCAAGGAGCGCGAAGAGGAGAAGAAGCGCGTCGAGGAGAAAAACGCCGAGTTGCGCGCCAGGCAGGAAGCGGCCGCGAAAGCCGAAGCTGAGGGCAACTAAATCCCTGAGTAGAAACACATCGAGTGGTTTTCGGGCAGTTTGCGCCCAAATGAACCATGGTCGTCAGTGGGCTTGCGGCGTGGGGCTTGAGGTCGCCTTTCCCCAAGTCCCAAGCCCCAAGCCCGGCCCCGCATGGTGGAAGGCTAAGCCAAAAAGACGACGTGACACTACTCAACTACCTACGGTGATGTGATTTAATGCTGTTGTATCGCGTACTTGACCCTGAAACCGGCCGTCCCGCCCACGCCGTGGAGCGCGACGGCCGGTTTTTTCGTATCAATACTCCCTTTGAGGATTGGCTCGAGCGGCTCGGCGAGGGCCGCGAGCTCGACTACGGCGCCGAGGTCGGCGAGCGCGAGGCCGTCGAGGTGCTCGCCCCGGTCTCCCCGTCGAAGGTCGTCTGCGTGGGCCTGAACTACCGCCAACACGCCGAGGAGATGGACAAGACGATCCCCGAGGTGCCGCTTTTGTTCATGAAGCCGCCCACGGCGGTCATCGGCCCCGGCGAGCCCATCGAGCTGCCCGCCCAATCCAGCGAAGTCCACCACGAGGGCGAGCTCGCCGTGGTGATCGGCGCGCGGGCAAAAGACCTCGCTGTCGCGGAATCTTCGCGCGTCGTGCTTGGTTATATGTGCGCAAACGATGTGACCGCGCGCGATATCCAGCGCCGTGAGAAGCGGTACACTCGTGGCAAGGGATTCGACACATTTTGCCCGCTCGGCCCGGCCATTGCCACGGCCGACGCGTTTCGTCCGGCCGAGCATCGGCTGGAGTGTCGTGTCGACGGAGACCTGAGACAGAGTTCGACGCTGGACGACTTCATTTTTTCGATCCCCGAAGTCATCTCATCTATCAGTCACGTCATGACATTATGCGCCGGCGACGTCATTTTGACGGGCACGCCGGCCGGGGTCGGGCCGTTGGGCTCGGGCCAGACGGTGAGCGTCGAAATCGACGGCATCGGACGGCTGGAAAACCCCGTTGTTTCGGCTTAATTCCCCGGTTCATTTGCGTGACACAGATCGTGTGACGTGGTAGGTTTTCGCGACTTTTGATTTTACCGTGACTCGCCGACATTCGGCGCTCACTATCCAACTGATTCAACCGTGGCCGCTCCCCATGGGGCGTCTGCGGTCGAAGCCGGTTTCTGATCAGGAAAAATATAATGACTCAGGAACAACCCCCCATCGTATCGTCCGACGGCAGCAAGCTCGAGCTCGACGAAAAGCTCGCGGAAGCGGTCGAAAAGAGCAGCGAGTATACCGCTGATAACATCCAGGTTCTGGAGGGACTCGAAGCAGTCCGAAAGCGCCCGGGCATGTATATCGGTGATACCGACGACGGCTCCGGCCTGCACCACATGGTGTTCGAATGCGTCGACAACTCCATTGACGAGGCATTGGCCGGTTTTTGCGACACGGTCACGATCACCATCCGGGCCGACGACGTCATCACCGTCGAGGACAACGGCCGAGGTATCCCGGTCGACATGCACAAAAAGGCGGGCAAGTCGGCCGCCGAGGTCATCATGACCACGCTGCACGCCGGCGGCAAATTCGAC
>CAYLTX010000004.1:26046-42764 GCA_964386725.1 uncultured Bradymonadales bacterium
TGGGCGTCTCGGTGGTCAACGCCTTGAGCGATTGGCTCAAGCTCGAGATCAAGCGAGACGGCAAGCTGTGGTTCCAAGAATATAAGCGCGGACTTCCGCTCGAGCCCATCAAAGAGATCGGCAACGCCAAGACCTCGGGCACGAAGCTGACCTTCAAGCCCGACGCCGATATCTTCGCGACGACCACGTTCAGCTACGACACCCTCTCGCAGCGACTGCGTGAGCAGGCCTATCTGAACGCCGGCGTCAACATCGTCATCGTCGACGAGCGCGACGGAAAGCGCCACGACTTCAGCTTCGACGGCGGGATCAACTCGTTCGTCAAAGACCTCAATAAGAATAAGCAGCCGCTGCACCCCGACCCGATCCACATCCGTTCGGTGATCGAAGAAGAGGGCGTGCAGGTCGAGCTGAGTATGCAGTGGAACGACTCGTATAATACGACCGTCTTCACCTATACGAATAATATCCGCAACAAGGACGGCGGCAGCCACCTGTCGGGGCTTCGCGCGGCGCTGACCCGCTCGATCAACTCCTACGGGATCTCCAACGACCTGATCAAAGACACCCTCAACGGCGACGATATCCGCGAGGGATTGACCGCGGTGTTGTCGGTGAAGATGCCCGACCCGAAGTTCTCCAGCCAGACCAAAGAGAAGCTGGTCTCCAACGAGATCAAGGGCATGGTCGAGTCGGTCGTCAACGAATATCTGGGCTACTTCCTCAACGAGAATCCCGGGGCGGCCAAGACCATCGCCCAGAAGGCGCTGGCGGCCAGCCGCGCGCGTGAGGCGGCTCGAAAGGCCCGCGAGATCGCTCGTAAGTCGGCGATGAACTCGGTGGGCTCGCTGCCCGGCAAGCTCGCCGACTGTCAGTCGCGCGACCCCAAAGAGAGCGAAATCTATATTGTCGAGGGTGATTCTGCAGGCGGCTCGGCCAAGCAGGGCCGTGAGCGACGCTTCCAGGCCATCTTGCCGCTGCGCGGTAAGATCCTCAACGTCGAGAAGGCCCGCTTCGACAAGATGCTGTCCAATAACGAGATCGCGGCCATGATCTCGGCGTTCGGCTGCGGTATCGGCGACGAGCACTTCGACATGGACAAGCTTCGGTATCACAAGGTCATTGTGATGACGGACGCCGACGTCGACGGCGCCCATATCCGCACGTTGTTGTTGACCTTCTTTTACCGTCAGATGCCCGAGCTCATCGAGCGCGGCCACCTGTACATCGCCCAGCCGCCTCTTTACGGGGTCAAGCGGGGCCGCTCGGTCACCTACCTCAAGGATGAGCAGTCGATGCACGACTTCCTCATCGAGCGGGCCAAGTCCAGCGTGACGGTCAGCGGAAGCTCCGGCAAAGAGCTCCAGGGCGAAGAACTCGCCGCCTTTATCGAGGAGTTGCTCAAATACCGCACGCTTCTACAGCGCGTCAGCCGTCGAAACGACCGGCGCGTCATCGACCAGCTCGTGCGCGAAGCCATCGTCGCCGAAGATCTCAAAAACCCGGATCAGTTGCGCGACAAGATGGAAGCCGCCAAGGAGAAGCTCGCCGCCGAGTATAAGAACGTGCGTTGGCGCTTGCCGTCGATCACCGAAAGCCGCGACTTCGACGATGTCTATCAGGCCACCTGGCATTCCCGAGTCTCGGGGGCGCTGGTGACCACTCGCGTCGATCGCGACCTCGTCACCAGCTTCGACTTCGAAGAGCTGGTCCGCATCTACCGGGAGTTCAAGGACCTGGGTGAAACGGTCGACGTCGTCGGCAGCAAGACCACCGAGACCTTCGAGAATATCGAGAACGTGCTCGACGCCGTGCTCGACGCCGGCCGAAAAGGCCAGTCAGTCCAGCGCTACAAGGGTCTGGGCGAGATGAACCCCGAGCAGTTGTGGGACACCACCATGAATCCGGAGACCCGCACCTTCTTGCAGGTGCGCATCGAGGACGCCGTCGAGGCCGACGAGATGTTCACCGTGCTCATGGGAGACCACGTCGAGCCCCGTCGCGAATTCATCGAGTCCAACGCACTCGACGTGCGAAACCTCGACGTGTGATCTTCAGACTGTCGAGATCGTTCGCTGGTCTGCGACGAGCAGGCCAGTTGATCTTGGCAGCCTAAACGGTTCTTGGTTCTTGGTATTTGGTTCTTGGTGTCGCTCGTCTGTACCTTTTCCAAGAACCAAGAACCAAGAACCAAGAACATCCTCGATCTTCCGAGGCGCCCCGTTAACCCGCCACCGCCCGATCTAGCTCCCAGCCCCCAACCACAACGACATGCCCAACGTACAACTTCTCGATGGCAAGGACGTGATTCGGGCGCTAAAGCAGACCGACGTCGAGCTTTTTCACTACGGGCTCAATCGCATCGGCTACACCCTCGTGGTCGGCATCGGCGGGTTGATGCTCGCCGCCGCCGGGGCTATCTGGTGGCAGACAGGCCTGGACGCCGGCTTGTGGAAGGCGGTCTTCGGCGGGCTGATGGCCTGCGGTGTCTTGATGTCCATCCAGGCCGCCTACTGGTATTCTTTTGCGAATACTCGTTTTGTGGGCGTCTCCAACGACAAGCTCTTCGTCGGCCGCAAAGAAAAGGCGTGGGCCATCGACTGGGATGTCCTCGATAGCGAATCGTTGGGCTTCGACGACATGAAGGCCACCGCCGTGCGCGGCGAGCTCGAGGTCAACGTCGGCGGTGAAGAACTTAAAATTCACCTGTATAATGCCTATATTTTTCTCAACGATATCCAGGGCTTGACCTTCAGCCTTCTCAAACGCCTGCAGCAAGAGCAGGAAGGTGAGCCCGACTCCGAACACAAGGTCGAGGCTGCTGCGCCGCAGCAGTGAGTATTGGTTGTTTTCCCCGCTCCCCAGTGGTTTTGCCATGCAGTCGCCTAAAGAGTTCTTTTCGCAGATCGACCAGCTTCTCGAAGATCGAAATAGCGAGCTGATCTCGCTCCGGCGCGAGCTGCACTCCCATCCCGAGTTGAGCCACAAAGAGTACGAGACCACCGCGATGCTCGCCGCCACCCTCGAGGACCTCGGCTTCGAGGTCCACGTGCGCGAGGAGGGCACCGGCTTTTATGCCGACCTCGTCCCCGACGGCTTCAACCCGGAGACCGATCCCACCGTCGCCATCCGAACCGATATCGACGCGCTTCCGATCAAGGAGCTCAACGATATCCCGTATCGCTCGCAGGACAACGGCGTGATGCACGCCTGTGGCCACGACGTTCATATGACCACGGCCACCGGCGCGGGCATCGCCATCAAAGAGGTATGCGAGGATCTCAACGGCCGGCTGCGCCTGCTATATCAACACGCCGAGGAAGTCTCGCCGGGCGGTGCCGCAGAGATGGTCTCGTTCGGGGCGGTCGAAGGTGTCGACGCCATCTTGGCACTCCACTGCGACCCGGAACTCGAGGTCGGCCGCGTCGGCCTTCGTGAGGGCCACCTGACCGCGGCCTTCGACCGCTTCGAGATCAAGATCCTCGGCAAGAGCGGTCATGGTGCGCGGCCCCATCACTGCACCGACCCGGTGCGTGTAGCCACTCAGGTCGCCAATGCGCTGTACCAGGTGCCGAACCAGTACTTCGACTCGCGCGATTCGGTCGTGTTGTCCATCGGCTCGATCCACGCCGGCGACAGCCCGAACGTCATCCCCGAGCAAGTCACCATGCAGGGCACGATCCGCACGCTCTCCCAGGAGACGCGCTCCAAGATGGAGCCGCTGCTCCAAAAGATCATCGGCGGCATCTGCATGGGCCACAGCGCCAGCTACGAGCTGGACATCGAGAGCGGCGCCCCCTCGGTCTTCAACGACTCGAAGGTCATCGGCGTGGTCGAAGACGTCGCCAAGAGCATCCTCGGCGAGACGGGCGTCTACGAGATCCCGCTGCCCAGCATGGGCGGCGAGGATTTCTCCTACTATCTGCAGCACACCCCCGGGGCGATGTTCCGCCTGGGCACCGCCGGGCCGGGCCCGCGCGCGCGCCACTTTTTGCACTCGTCGAAATTCGACGTCGACGAGCGCGCCATCGGCATCGGAGCGCGCATTCTGGCGCGCTCCGCCCTCGAGCTGATGAACCGCCTCGCCACCGGCGAGGAGCACTTCGAGCGCCCCCGCCGGCAGCCGGTCTCTGCAGGCGTCGCCGAATAGCGCGCCTCAGCCGGCGAACACCTCCGAAAAAACAAACCTAAATCGTAGTTTGGCCGCTCAAATAGGAGGCGCCTCTGCTCATCAGAGGCGTCTCGATTTGATCGCCTTACAGGACCGTAGCGCCCGCTATTTAGGCAGCCAAACTACATTTTGGGGTTGGCCCTTTGGGGCTCCTCGGTTGCGGGGGAAGTGAGTCCGCGTGTTTATCAATTTGCGTTGCGCTTGGACGACCGTATTGGTATACCTGCACATATAAGTAAGTGAACACTAACTTAGCCCTGCGGAGACAGCTAATGAGCGACAAAGTGATCGTAACGTGTGCCCTGAATGGCGTATTGACCAATCCGAAGACCCACCCGGTGCCGTATACACCGGAAGAGATGGCCGCCAGCGCCAAAGAGGCCGTAGATGCCGGCGCCGCTGCGGTGCATATCCACTTTCGCGAGCAGGCGATGGGGCGCATGCCCTCCTGGGACCCCGATCTGGCTCAGGAGTGCGTCGACGCCATTCGCGACGCTGCGCCCGACGTGCTGATCAACACCACCACCGGCGTCATCGGCAACGATATCAGCGGCCCGGTGGGTATGCTCGAGCGGGTCAAACCGGAGATGGCCGCCATGAACTCCGGCTCGCTCAATTACCTGAAGGTCCGAAGCAACGGCGACTGGGCCTGGCCGCCGATGCTCTTCGACAACCCGGTCGAGAAGATCAAACGCTTCCTGGCCAAGATGGACGAGCTCGACATCATCCCCGAGTGCGAATGCTTCGACACCGGCATCGTCCGGTCGATCTCGATGTTCGAGAAGGTCGGCATGCTCTCCAAGCCCTACACCGTCTCCTTGGTCCAGGGCGTCGCCAGCGGCATGCCCGCCCGCGCCGACCTGCTGCCGATCCTGGTCGACCTGCTGCCCGAGGACGCCCACTGGCAGTCCATCGTCATCGGCCGCGACGAGGTCTGGGACCTGCACAGAAAAACCGCCGAGATGGGCGGCCACCTGCGCACCGGCGTCGAGGACACCTACTACCTACCCAACGGCGACAAAGTCGGCGAGCACGGCAACGGCCGCCTCATCGAGGCCCTCGTCACCATCGCCCGCGAAGCCGGCCGCGAGCCCGCCTCGCCCGAAGAGGCGATGGCGATGATTAGCGGCCAGGCCTAAACAAAAGAGCCCCGCCGGCATCATCGCCGGCGGGGCTCTCTTTGTTTGGGCTCAGAGACGAGTTCCTAGCTCATCTTCCCTATAGGTTTAGACATCGTTGTCGTCCAAGGGCAGCGGGCACTCATTGTTGTTGAGCAGCGCGTCCAGCTCGTTCTTGAGCTGTTCGATTTGCTCCGAGTTCCCGCTGGCAAGGGCCGTGTTGACTGCCGTTTTGAGCTCCGCCTCGGTGTAGCCCGGGAAGTTCAGCTCCGAGTGCGCTTCGGTGAGGACCGCCGCGACTGCAATGCGAAGCAGATTGCGCGCCGCACCGACGGTGCTTTCGCCTCCCTCGTACTCGAGTGCTTCGAGCAGGGTGTCGCCGTCGAGTTCGCTGAACGGCACGTCGAACATCGTGGTGAGGGCGTCCCCTGGGGCGTATCCGGTCCAGTCATCGAAGTGATGCTCCTGCTTCCAGTAGCCCGGCGTGCAGCCGTGGCCCTCGCAGACAACCTCCACGTCGACTTTGGCGACGGCCTTGTCGATGACCTTCTTATACTTGTTCTTCAAGTAGGCGGTGTTCTTGATGACGTGGTCGCCGCACTGCTCGTCGGTGTACGAGACCATCTTGGTGTAGCTGAAAGTTTCGGGAGCGTCGTCCTTACAGACGATCTCTTTCCAGTCGGGCCGATGGGTGTCGGTCACCTTGACGCACTTATTATACGTCTTGCGACGCTTGTCGAAGCAGAACCTCTTCTTCGCTTTGTAGAGCGTCTTATTTCCGAACTTGCCGCGAATCTTCTTATCGGCGTGGTCGTAATAAAAGTCGTGGTTCTTCTGCTTGACCTTGGCGATATTCTTGCCGCAGTCGTCCTTGTCGACCTTGTCCTTCGACAACTTCGCCTTGTAGCTACACTTGAGCGTGCTATCGGCGTCGATCAAGATACCTCGGGAGTCGACCTGCGCGTCCGGACACTCGATTTCGGCTTCGTAGTACTTGCCGTTGATCGCGATCTTGTCGGTGATCTCGGCCGAGATCCTGGCCTTGCGGTCCGGGTTGGGGTTGTGCACGTAGATGTGGCCTTTGACTTTGAAGCCCAGGTGCTTATAGCCGGTGTGGTCGACCTTGATATCGTACTCGATCTTACCCTCTTCGTCCGGCGTCAGCTCCATCGAAGTGGGGTCGGCGGTCTTGTCGATATCCCACAGATATTTGGTCGCATAGGTCGCCTTGGCCGTCTTCTTGGCCCTCAGCTTGTAGCAGCGCACCTTGACCTTGGCGTAGTCGTATAGCTTCTTTTTGCCGTTGTAGGCGTAGACCTTGTTTTTGTGGACGTACTTGCCGTAGCCGTCCTTAAAGTCGACCTCCGAGCAGTCGAAGACCTTCTTGTAGGTGCGCTTTCCGCTCTTGTAGAAGGTCCACTCTTTGCCGTTGGAGTCCTTGACCTTCAGGTGCTTTTTGCCGATGACCTTCTTCTCGTTGAATTCGAACTCGGCCTTGGCTTTGCCGCCGTCGACCTTGCTCGACTCCTTGGTCTTGACCTTGACCTTGTTGACGCAGCCGTCTTCGCCGCAGGGGTCCTTGTCGAACTTCTTCTTGTAGCGGCAGACCAACTTCTCATCTTCCCCGAGCTTGTAGTAATTGGCCGAGTCTCCGTCGGGCACGGTGATCTCGAGTTAAGTCCGTAATGTTGTGTAACTCGGGCCGGACTTAAAAAAGGCCACCGTCCTTCGTTAGGCTTGATTTCGACCAAGAAATTAACCCTCAACGAGAAAGGACGATGGCCAAAATTGAGATTACGATCGACGACGAGCAAATCGAAGCTCTTTCCGAAAAGGACGGTCTTGCTGGTTTGTTGCAGCCTGTGCTCAACCAGATTCTGGAGGCAGAGATGACCGAGCATGTAGGTGCAGCCAAACACGAGCGCACCGATGAGCGCACCGGCCGCAGAAACGGCCACTACGAGCGTCAGCTTGTGACCCGGGTTGGCCCGCTCGAGCTTCGGGTTCCACGAGATCGAGAAGGCACCTTCAGCACGAAGCTTTTCGAACGGTATCAGCGAAGTGAAAAGGCGCTGGTGCTGGCGCTGATGGAGATGGTCGTCAACGGCGTGTCGACCCGCAAGGTGCGAAATATCACCGAGGAGCTGTGCGGCCACGAGTTCTCGAAGTCGACTGTCAGCGAGCTGAGCAAGGACCTCAACGAGCAGGTCGAAGGCTGGAACGAGCGCCCCTTGGACGGCTGCGAATTTCCCTTCGTGCTCGTCGACGCCATGCGTATCAAGGTCCGCCGCGACGGCGCCGTACGGCCAACAAGCGCGCTGATCATGGTCGGCATCAACGAGACCGGCTACCGCGAGATTCTGGGTGTGCGCATCGCCAACTCCGAGTCGAAGCAAAGCTGGCTGGAGAGCTTTCGCTGGCTGAGGCGCCGAGGACTCTACGGCGTCGACATCGTTGTCTCAGACGCCCACGAGGGCCTGGTCGACGCGCTGCACCAGTGCTTTCAAGGCGCGAGCTGGCAGCGGTGCCAGACGCACTTTCGGCGCAACGTCATCGACAAGACGCCCAAGAAGCACCACGACCAGATGCACCAGGGCCTCGACGACATCTTCAAGGCCGACGGTCCCGACGACGCAAGGGATGCATTCAACGAGCTGGCGGCCGAGCTCGAAGGCAAAGCCGATCGCGCCCTCGAGACGCTTGAACTTGGGCTGGCAGACGCCACAGCCGTCTTGAGATTGCCCGAGAAGTACAGGAAGCGGCTTCGCACCACCAACATGGTCGAGCGGCTCATCGAGGAGGTCAGACGGCGAGAGAAGGTCATCCGCATCTTTCCCAACGACGAGTCTGCCTGGAGGCTCATCGGCGCGTATCTGGCCGAGCGACACGAGGAGTGGTCGACGAAGCGACGGTATCTGAAGATGGATGAATTCTACGACTTTCGCGCCTCGAGGACCGAGGCCGAAGAAACTCAGCCGATCGCGGCTGAGTGAGCCTATGCGCTCAACTGACGAAGGACGGAGTTACACATAATCTCGGACTTGATCTGATCTCGGACTTGGTGCTGTCGGACTTCTCCCAGCACTTTAGCTTCGGGGTGACCTTGCCGTCCTTGGTATAGATCTTGTCGATGATATTGGTGATCTTGGCGTCGAACGGGGTGTTGTTCTCGATATAGATTTTGCCTTTGACCAAAAACTTGTCGTACTTGGTCCGGGTCGCCTTGACGGTGTAGGTCGACTTGCCGGTGTCGCCGTCAAATAGGTTCCACTTGGCGGGTTTGACCCACTTCTTGAGGTCCCAGTCGTAAATCCTCTTCCAGATCGGCTTGGCCGTCTTCTCGACGTCGAGTTTCGGCTTGATGCACACCGAGACGTGGCTGATGCCGTACTCCTTGTCGTGGAAGGCGTTGAGGCCGTCGTCGTGATAGGCGTTCTCGCCGGTGCCGTCTTTGTTGTACATATAGCAGTTGGCGCCGGGGCCACCCTTGACGCAGACGGCGCTGACGCCCATGCCCGTGCCGTTGCCCCAGTCGTTGGTCGTCCAGTCGAACGTCTCGCCCGACTTGATGACCTCGAAGCGCAGCTTGTCACAGACGGCTTTTTGATCCTCGCTCATGTCCTCGTAGTCGGCAAAGTCTTCACCTGAATAGGTGTGCGACTCCACCGGGTCGATCTTGCATTCGAACCACTCCTCATTGATGTCACCGCAGGTCGGATTATGCGGTGTCTTTGCGTCTGGAAGCGTCTCGCCATTTTTGCCGTACCGCACAACTTCAGTCTCATTTTCCTCTTCGTGCAATGCCTGTGATGCCGCGCTCGGTTCGGCCGAATCAGACGGCGCCCCGGTGTCAATGGATTCGTCACCACAGCCAGGTGCGCTCAAGAGGAGCAGTGCCGCCGCCATGGCTGCGAGGCCCGCTCGCCCTCGATAGTTTGATGAAACTGCTCGTAGCATTGCGTTCATAATCTCCCCCTAAATGGTTCGTCCCATGAGTCGGACTTCTTACGACACCTCCTCATGCACTCTTACGAAGCGAACTGGATGCCTTCTGCTACTTCTCGCGCGTATACGGCAACCCGCCAAAACCATCGCATTCTGGCCATCCCGAGCATCCCTCGGGCGGCACTGACGTCGATGTCGAATAGCCTCGTCCACCCTTGGCCGTATCCGGCCATGTAGGTGTGTGTGGCTATTCGTACTACATGCGATTTGCCGTCTGATCTGGAAAGTAGCGAGGTGGGTCGGACCGTCAACAGCAGTATTCCAAATTAGCCTCTGCGGTGAGGCCCGCGCGTGAGGCAGGCCGCAATTATCTGTATTCGAGGAGTCCCATCGCGCAGATCAGAGAGTAACTTTTCTGTGCGACCCGAAGGTGTTAGTCAGATTCGGAGCATCAAGTGTCCTCACCCGCAATTTCGAGCGACTTTCTATGCTGCAGAAATTCAAACTCCTTCTATTAGCATGCCTGGCTGGCTCATTGCTTCTTGGTAGCGGGTGCGACGGCGAGCGCCCTTCGACAGACCAGCCGGCGGATACTCCTGTGCAGCCCGCCGCCCAATGTCCCGGCGCGACGGCCGCTGACCTGGCCCGCGAGTACCACCCGCGGCTTTTGCGCGGCCGGGTGCTCGCCCCGGCCGGTAAGCTCAGTCTGAATGCGCCGATCTTGGAGCAACTGGACGGGTGGCTGGTCGACACCGCCCACGCCGCGCCGCTCGAAGAGGAGCAGCCGGTGGGCGGTGTGCGGGTTTTCTTATATCGGGTCGAGCCCACCGGCGAGCCCGTGGGGGCGCCGCTTCGCCAGACCACGACCGACGCCAACGGCGAGTGGTGTATGAAGTTGCCCGAGGGCGTCGATTTCGGAGCGGATCTGGTGGCCCAGGCCAAGGCGGGCCAGACCCAGCTTCGCCGCAGCGTGGTCTCGGAGTTCGCCACCGATATCTACAGCGCCAGCGAGGCGCTCACCCGGCTCCTGGAGCAGCGCGACGTCGACTTCACGAAGATCCCCACCGAGACCTACTTCAATATGGAGTCTATCGCGGCGACCGCCATCGACCTGCTCGAGCCGATCGAACTGGCCGACGCCGACGGAGTCGACGAAGCAGTTCGAAAGATTCGCGACGTGCTCGAGGACGATGAGCGTTTGATGGAAAAGGTGCGCAAACTGCAGAAAGTAAGAGAGTAAGAGAGTCAGAAAGTGAGATACTGCAACTGCTCTCGATCGACCGAAAACGCTCGGTTGGAGAATCTAACTCTCTCACTTTCTCACTCTCTCACTCTCTCGAAAAAGCAGAGCCCCCGCGGATTTTTCCGCGGGGGCTCTGCTTTTTCGCAATATGCCTCGGTCTTGCTGGTAAGCCGGATCCTGTTCCGCTTGCGCGGCAGTGGTCATTCATCTAGGCCGCCGATTGCTCGACGGCTCGAGCGGCTACCTGGAGTCGGCGGGGCGGGTCGCCCGGGAGGGTCGGTGAGGACCCTCGACTCCTGTTCGCCTTGCATCGGGTGGGGTTTGCAGAGTCGGACGACGTCACCGCCGCCCCGGTGAGCTCTTACCTCACCTTTGCACCCTTACCGGGCTCTTCGCGATGGAAGCACCCGGCGGTATCTTTCTGTTGCACTGTCCCTGGGGTTGCCCCCGGTCGGCGTTACCGACCACCCTTCCCTGTGATGTCCGGACTTTCCTCCGAGCTGCGCCTTGGCGCAGCCCGGCGACCACCTCACAGGACCGAGGCGTTCTCATATTTGAGATGCGCGAAACTCGCGAGTGTTTCGCAGCTCAGCTCGTCTCGGTGGACTTTTCCTCACCGGCGAACTCATCGTCGCTCTCGTCGACAGCTTCCTCCCAATAATACAGGATTCGCTGGCAACTCGGGCAGATCTGGAGAGTCTCGCCGCGTTGGATCTCGATGAACTGCTGGGGCGGAATCGCCATAAAGCAGCCCTCGCAGTGCCCATCTTTGGCGGGAACGATCGCCAGGCCCGGCCGACGACTTCGGATGAAGTCGTATTTGTGGAGGACACGCTTGGAGACTTCCGCGCGCGCTTCCTCCTGGCGGTCGTGGCGAGCCTGGATGCGATCATCCAGCTCGGCCAGTTGCTCCTCGGCGTCGGCCACTTCGGAGGCGATACCCTCACGAAGCTGGACGATCTTCTCTTCCTTCTCCTCGATCGAGTTTTCGGTCGATTCGATGACCTCGTCGAGATGGAGAGCCTCTTCCTCGGTCTGCTCGAGCTTCTTTTTGAGCACGTCGATTTCGGTCTCGACGGCGCCAAACTCTTTTTGCGAGCTGACCTGCTTGAGCTTCTCCTGGCGTTTGCCCAGTTCCGCGCGCGTTTCTTCGACGTCGGCCTTCTTCTGACGTCGCATCTCACGCACATCCTCGAGCTCCTCCTTTTGGTTCTCGAGGTCATCGATGAGCTTGTCCAAAAAGCCCCGGTTTTCTTCGAGCTTGTCTTGGATGGCAGATTTCTGATCTTCGAGCTCATCGAGCTGGAGATCAATCCGCTGTAGTTCTCGAAGTAGCGCTAGCTGCTCCTTCAATGGATCACCTCTCGGATTCTCGGTACCAAATACAAAAGCGCCCGACCCGAGTGGTCGTGGCGCCGTGTATTCGTCATCTTGCGTTGGCTTCTAAGTTTTGTGCCGCCGTCATTGGTGGGCCACCCCGGATTGGAAAAGATCGACGTATGCATGTCGGTTTCCGTCATTCTCTTCTTCTCTTTGTGGAGCGCCCACGTACAAAGCCGGCGGCTTGTGGTCGATGATCCCAACGGGATCACAACATGGGCCCACCAGGATTCGAACCTGGGACCGACCGGTTATGAACCGGGGGCTCTAACCGCTGAGCTATGGGCCCGTCATCCATAGGAGAAGCGTGTTCTCCTCGACGCCGGTAAGTCACGATTCGACGACCCGCAGCGGGCTGTCTTTTCGAGAGCCCGCGTGCAGCGACCAGTGTAATTAACGAAAGGCGCCCGCTTTCGCAAGTGTCGATCCGACCCAAAGCCCGAACGGCGACCTCAAACACACCGAACCTAACGGGCTCGCGGTGGTGACCATTCCAAAAAAAAGCCGCCGCGCATGGTTTGGGCAACCATGCGCGGCGGCTTTGTCTGCTTTGCTCGCCTTTCATCAACTATCGATGAAGCTCTCGAGCTGCTTGGAGCGAGAGGGGTGGCGAAGCTTCTTGAGCGCCTTGGCCTCGATCTGACGGATACGCTCGCGGGTGACGTTGAAGTCCTGGCCGACCTCTTCGAGGGTGTGGTCGGATTTTCCGCCGATGCCGAAGCGCATGCGCAGCACCTTTTCCTCGCGCGGGGTCAGCGTGGACAGCACCTTGCGGGTTTGGTCGCACAGGTTGGAGTCCTCGAAGGCCTCCGAGGGGTTGATCGCCTCCTCGTCGGCGATGAAATCGCCCAGCGAGCTATCCTGCTCCTCGCCGATCGGGGTCTCCAGGCTGATCGGCTCCTTGGCGATCTTGAGGACCTTGCGGACCTTCTCGACGGGCATGTCCATCTTCTCGGCGATCTCTTCGGGGCGCGGCGGCCGGCCGAGCTCCTGGATGAGATAGCGTTCGGTGCGGCTGAGCTTGTTGATCGTCTCGATCATATGCACCGGGATACGAATGGTGCGCGCCTGGTCGGCGATCGCGCGGGTGATCGCCTGGCGGATCCACCAGGTGGCGTAGGTCGAGAACTTATAGCCACGCTGGTATTCGAATTTGTCGACCGCCTTCATCAGGCCGATATTGCCCTCCTGGATGAGATCCAGGAACTGCAGGCCGCGGTTGGTGTACTTCTTGGCGATGGAGACCACCAGCCGCAGGTTGGCCTCGACCAGCTCGCTTTTGGCCAGCTCGGCGATCTTCTCGCCGGCGATCACCGCTTGATGGGTGATGCGAAGGGTGTCGATGGACTGGCCGGCCTCGATCTCGACGGCGCGGCAGCGACGTTGGATGGAGCGCATCTCCTTCCAGATCGCCTTCATGCGCAGCCTGGACAGGCCGAGGCCTTTGCGCAGGGCGTCGCCCTCTTCCTCGTAGCCCTTTCGGTACAGCCGGGCGCCTTCTTTGACCTCGCTAAAGCGCACCCGGTACAGCCGCTCGAGCTTCTCGAGATCGGCTTCGGCGCGATCGACGCGGTTGATGAGGGCCTTGAATTTGGCGACGATCTTGTCAGTGTGCTTTTTGGTGATCCGCACACCCTTCATGATCTGGAACATCTCGCGACGATTGGACTTGATCTTCTCGCGCAGTTTTTTGCGCTCGGCGTCGCTCAGCCCGGCGCGGGTGATGAGCTTCTCGCCCATCGTGCGGTTGTCCTCGTAGCGCTGTTTGACCTTGGCGATTTGCTCGCAGAACCACTTTCGGCGCTCGTCGGTGGTCAGCTCGATGACGTTGCCGTCTTCGTCCCGAGGCAGGTCGTCGGGGTTGGGGGCCTGCAGGACGTCGGTCAGCTTGACCTTGCCCTTGCCCACCCGCTCGCCGAGCAGGATCATCTCGCGCACCCCGATCTGGGTGCTCAGCACGACCGTCAAGATGGTGCGCTCACCCTCTTCGATGCGCTTGGCGATGGCCACCTCGCCCTCGCGAGTCAGCAGAGGGACTTGGCCCATCTTGCGCAGATACATGCGCACCGGGTCGTTGCCCTTGACGAAGCCGTCGCCCTTCTTCTTCTTTTTCTCCCCGCCCTTATTCTCGGCGCGCAGCTTTTTGCCGGCGTTGGGATCTTCTTTGGGAGGCTCGTAGTGGTCGGCCTTTTCGACGACTTGGATGTCCAGCTCTTCGAAGAGCATCATCATGTCGTCGATCTGTTCGCTCGACAACACCCCACCGGGCAGGGCGTTGTTGACCTCTTTATAGGTCAAGTAGCCCTTCTCTTTACCCATGGCGATGAGCTTCCGAACCTCCAAGCTGGTCGTTCGGACTTCTGCTCGGGCTTTTTGCATCAAGGTGTACTCCTTCTAGCTTGCTTGCGAGCCACTTACTGACGGCAGACTCGAAAAATTCACACCGGCATCTTCAGCCGGTACAGACGGCCAGCCGTCAAACTTTTGGCTTGGGGGCCTTATTCCACATCACAATGCTTCGTCGCACTGTGCGGGGCGGCTCGGTGGCCTGTGTGGCTGCCGGCCGGCTTCTAATAAATCGTTGTTACATCTTGTCTCGAGGCCGCAATAAACCGGCCTTGAAGTCTTCAATTTGTTTGAGCTGTCGGTAGACCCGTTCGTATTCGTCTCGCTGAGAGGCGAAATCCAACCGGTCCAACTCGCTGGTCAGCTCCTCGATGGTGCGCGTGCTCCATCGAATCTTCAGGCTGCGCACTAAATTATGATATTCATCGTCGGTGCGTGTGGCTTCGGAGAGTTGCTCTCGGTCCATCAGCGCGTCGGCCACTGTATTGCGAAAAGCTCGGTTGTCGATTTTTTGGAGAAGCGACGCGCTTTCAAAGTCGTCTCCGTGAGCCTCGTGCTGCTGGTGAGCCAGTTGCAACAGATCAACCAGCTCCTCTGAAGAAAGCATATTGTGCAGCTCGTCGGCCAAAAAACTGTCGATCCAGCCGGGATTGTCGAGCAGCAGTTCCAAGAGTCCATATTCGATGGCGTCCAGACGTAACGGCTCGTGGGTCTGGACGACTTGTTGGCGCACCTGCTGGCGCGCTTTCTCGGGCCGCTTCAAATACTCGGTCAGCAGCCGCTCCTCGATGGACAGCTTGTTGGCGATATGCTGGGCGTAATGTTCCCAGGCGACTCTGTCGGAGACGTGTGCGAGTAACTCGCCGGCCTCCTCGAGTGTGTTGAGCTTTCGCTCCACGCTCTTTCCCTGTGCGGGAATGAGCACTCGGTCCAGAGCCCATCCGACAAGTGGTTGGGCGGCCTCGATCTTCTCAGAGAGCGCCCCTTCGCCATAACGGCGGACAAACGTATCAGGATCTTCGAGTTCGTCAAATCGTATTACCAGCGCCTCTAGGCCGGTGTCCGAAAACGAGCTCAGGCAACGCACGGTGGCGTCCTCGCCGGCGCTGTCGCCATCAAAGGCGATGACCACCCGGTCGCAATAACGTGACAACAGCTCGGCTTGTTCCGCGGTCACCGCGGTTCCCATCGGTGCAATCGCGGTTTCGAAGCCCTGGGCGTGCAGGCTGATGACGTCGAAATTGCCCTCCACGAGCAGCGCATAGCCGCTTTTTTGGATGGCCTGCTTGGCGTTATTCAGCCCGTATAGCTGTTTGCCCTTCGTATAAAATCGCGTCTCCGGAGAGTTGATATATTTAGGCGCGTCGTCGTTGGCCGCGATCGTGCGGCCACCAAAAGCCAGCGTATGATCCCAAATATCGACCACCGGAAAGACGATTCGGTGGCGGAAACGGTCGTAATGGCCGTTGGAGTTATTTCGGGCCATCGCCAGCCCGGCGCGTTCGGCCAGCTTACCCTCGACGCCGTTTTCGGCGAGGTGGTCGAGCAGGTTCTGCCAGCCGTCGGGCGCGTAGCCCAGCCCGAAGGCGCGGGCGGTCTGCTCGTCGATCTCGCGCTCCTTCAAATAATGGCGAGCGGCCGCGCCGGCCTCGCTCCACAGATTCTGCTCGTAGAAACTGCGCGCCAGATCCATGATCTGATAATACAGCTTCTTGCCCTTGCGCTTCTTTCGGGCCCGCTCGGCGGCCTCGGGATCCTCGTCGGGGATCTCCACGCCGTTGCGCTCGGCGAGCTGGCGCACCGCCGCCGGAAAACTCAACCCCTCGATCTCCATCAAGAAGCTAATCACGTTGCCGCCGACCCCGCACCCAAAGCATTTGAAGATGCGCTTGCCGGGGTGGACGAAAAAGCTGGGGGTATTCTCGTCGTGGAACGGACACAATCCCTTATAATTCGCCCCCGCCTTCTTCAACGAGACGTAGTCCTGGACGGTCCTCACTATGTCTGCCCGGCCGACGACTTCGTCGATAACCGGTTCCGGAATCAGACCCATTGCTTCTCAACTATCGTGGTGGTCGGTCTTTCGAGGCGGTGCGATTCGGCGTATTTTACTAGAAAAATCAGTGCTTTGCTCGCCTTTGTCTGCCCAGCAGCTTGGGGAGCCCAGTCTAGCGGCGCGATTTCGTAAGTCAAATTGGGTACGGCAGGTGGCAGGGGTCCAGGGGTCCGGGGGTCCAGGTGAACGGCAGGGGTTCAGGGGTCCAGGGGTCCAGGTGAACGGCAGGGGGCTCTGGACGCTTGGTCCCCTGTGTTTAATATATCCTCGACTGAGTATACCCACGCCCGCGTCGACACTAGAGGTAAAGAATATGAAAATTCTCATCGGAACCGACCTTTCGCAGGAATCCTTGGCGGCGTTGCGCCAGGGGTTCGAGATGGCCGCGCGTTTGCGCGACGTGGACAAGCCCGGCCAGGTCTACGTGGCTTATGTGGAGGGGCAGGGCACCTGGTACCC
>CAYLTX010000004.1:42774-88957 GCA_964386725.1 uncultured Bradymonadales bacterium
ACCCGCAGGTGGGCACCGGCACGATCCTCGACGACCCCGACAACCGTCGGCGCATGGAGGGCCAGGTCCGGGAGTTCATCGCCGAATATCTGGGCGAAGATCTCGACTATGAATTGCTGCTCGAAGAGGGGCGCGCCCACAGGAAGCTCGACGAGCTCGCCGAGCGCATCAGCGCCGATTGGCTGCTCGTGGGCATGTCCGGCCAGGGCGCGCTGGCCAAGCTGGTGACCGGCTCGACCGCCGAGAAGCTCGCCCACAAACCGCCGTGCAACCTGGCGATCGCCCACCCCAACGCCATCGACTGGGAAGGGCCGGCCGAGCTGATGGTCGGCATCGACTTCTCCGACAGCAGCCACAAGGCGCTGGAGATGGCCCTCGACCTGGCCGAGAGGACCCACGCCAATCTGCATATCGTCCATGTGGTCTACCCGCCCGGCCCCATCGTTTTGCCCGATGGCCTGGTCGGCTACGCCGGCGGGGAGTATCAGGAGGTCACCGAGGTGCGCGAGCGCGCCACGCGTGAGATGGAGACGGTCATCGACGAGCGGGAGGGTCGCCTCGACGAGATCAGCTGGACGTCGGAGGTGCTCACGGGCTATCCCACTCGGGAGTTGGTCGGCTACGCCGAGGACAACGACATCGACGCGATCGTGTTGGGCACCGTCGGCCGTTCGGCGCTCGACGACTTTCTGCTCGGAAGCGTCGCCAGCGGCGTCGTCAAACATATGCCCTGTTCGGTCTTCATGTCGCCACCGACAAAATGAGCCCGGCCTCATCGAACGGACCCACAGGGCACTAGGAATGTGGCATCGAGTAGTAGGAGTGTCCTGTGGAGAAGAGTTTCAGGAAGGATTGGGGCAGCGCGTTGCTTGTCTCTGATAAGCAGCTCACAGACAAGCAGCACACCGGAGACCTCTGGCGTGTGCGCCTGAAAAACCCGCGCAAGTCGCTGATCGTCAACACCTTTGTCTACCGCGACGCAAGCGTCGTCGCGGTCATCGATCCGGGCTGGCCGTTTACCCTCGACGCCCTCGACGAGGCCCTCGTCGATCTGGACCTGGGCGGCATCGCCGGCGTCGACCGCTGGATCTACACCCACTCACATATCGATCATATGGGCGCCGCGGCGCTCATCGAGCAGCGAAGCGACGCGCCGCACCTGGCCTGGAGCGGCCTCGAGCCGCACCTGGGCCGCTGGCACGCCTTCCAGGACGAGGTCCATATGCTCGGGCCGTGGGTCGAGCAGGCCTTCACCGAGCCGCACCGCTCCCGGCTGCTCTCCCGACTAAAAGAGGAGTATTCGCTGGTCGACCACCACGGCCCGGCCGGCCTCGAGCGCGTCGAGCTCTTCGACTTCGGCGCGCGCGTCGAGGTCGGCGATCTGACCCTCGAGTGGGTCGACGCGCGCGGCCACGACCCCTACCACGCGGCGCTCTGGGAGCCCGAGCGCGGCTGGCTCTTCTCCGGCGACGTGGCGCTAGCCGTACCCACGCCGCTTTGCCGGGCGATGGACGACGACGTCGCCGCCTACCGCGCCTCGGTCGACCGCCTGGCCGCCCTCGAGCCGACGCTCTTGCTGCCCGGCCACGGTCTGCACCGCCGCGACGACGATGCCGCCGCGGCCTTCGAGCGCGCCCGCGGCTTCTTCGAGCGCTACGAGTTGGGCGTCCGCCAGGCGCTCGAGGGGCGCGACGGGCCGGTAGATCTCTATGAGCTGGCGCTGGAATTGACGCCCGAGGGGCGACCGCTCAGGCCGTTTGGGCGTTGGTGGGTGCATTTGGCGTTGGTGGATTCTCATGTGTGGGTGTTGCGCGCCCCGTGAACGTGAACGTTCACGGTGAGTTGGAAGGCTCCCCTCGCGTCACGCCCCATACCCCCACAACCCCCACCAACCCATACTCCACCACCACCGCCCAGACCGGCACCTCCCAGGGCCCGCCGGCCCGCGAACTCATCCACGCAAGATAAGCCGCCAGCACCGCAAAGCTGAACACCAGCGCCGCCTTCGAGCGGCGAAGCGCCGCGAACGGCACCAACCAGGCGACGTACCAGGGGTGGACGATGGGGGCGACCAAGAACAGAGTCAGCAGCACCAGCAGCGTGCCGGCGACCGGGTCGCGGCGCACGAGCAGCGCCCAGAGCATGGCCAGGGCGACGGCCAGCGCGGCCAGCCCCTTGGCGATAGTCTGGGCGATTTGGGCGGCGCTGAATGTCGTGGCGGGGACCTCTTGGCCCTGCCAGGTGCGCGTGAGGCCGAGTCGTTCGAAGAGTTCGTCGTATTCGAAGAACCGGAAGTACAGTTCGCCGTCGACGCGCTCGGTGCGCATGGTCGCTTCAGTGGGCGCCAGTGCGTCGAGGCGAGCCTCGGTGATGGCGGCAGCGGCCCTAAACGGCCCGTCGTTCCCTTGCCATTTGCTGGCGTAGTTGCCAAAGGCCGTAAATAGCTTGGGGCCCGCGTCCATATACGGCACATAAGAGCCTGCGACGACGGCTGCACATGTGGCTACGAGTGCCACTCTGCGCCCGATTTGCCGGCGCAAACTGGCGGTCTTCGGGTCGCGCGGTCGCCACAATACCAGCAGCGGAATGGCGAGCAGCCCGAGGAATTTGGCGGCCACGCTCAGGCCCAAAATCGCCCCGGCGGCCGCGGCCATGGGGACCGTCCGACTTCGCACGAAGAGGAGCAGCGCGGCGACCAGCGGCATCCAGGCGATCACGTCGAGATGCCCGCTCCAGGCGGTTTCGACGAAGACCAGCGGGCAGAGCGCGTAGACGACGAACGCGCGTTTTTTGAAGGCCGTCGACGCGGCCTCGCCGACATGGGTCAGCACCGCCCAGATGGCGGCGAGCGCGGCGGCCTCGACCAGCAAGAACAGCACTCGCAGCAGCACGACGCCGCCGCCCAGCGCGGCGTTTAGCCGAAACAGCATCTGCGCGGCCGGCGGGTAGATCGTGGGGACTTCCGGGTGGTTGATCTGCGGCCACAGCGCGGCGTCGCGCAGGTGTTCGAGTTCGTGTGCGTCCGGGGCGTATAAGAACGGGTTGATGCCGTCCTGGGCGACCCGCCCATCCCACACATAGCGGAAAATATCGTCGGAGAGCAGCGGCTCGGCGAATAGGAAGACCAGACGCACCGCCACGGCGGCCGCAATCAGCGGCCACCAGCCCAGCGGCTGGCCGTCGGGTCTGTGGGTCGCGAAGAGGAGCGCTGCCCAGGGCACAAAGAGCAGCGCGTAGGCGCCCAACACCGCGGCGTCGCTCAGGCGGCTATAGCCAAAGGCCAGCGCACCTGTCATCAGCACCAGCAACACCAGCGTCGCCAGGCTTGCTCGGCGAAGATCCAGCCCTGCCGGCCCGAACGGGATGTCGAGGAGCCGCTTCACCTAGCTTCCAACCGTTTGACGGGCGCCGCGAAGCCCTTGAAAGAGGCTCAAGGTGGCCACGTAAAAGAAGCCGAATTGAAAGAGCACCAAAAAAGGCACGCTAAAGAAGCTGTGGGTGGGACTCATCAGCACGAAGATGATGCCGTAGGTGAACCACGCGCCGAGGCCGAATTCGATCAGCGGCAGAAGGGTCGACTTGCGGATATATAGCTTCGAGCTCCACGACTCGCCGACCTTTTGGATGGCGTATTTCGGGGTGCGCACGAACGGCGTCTGGTGGCCCACAATCGCCTCGACGACCGCCTTGGCGTTGTTGACCGACGCGCCGATCCCCAAGCCGAGCACCGCTGGAATCATGCGCAAGATCTCCCAGGGGTTGCGGCCGATCTCGCGCTGGGACACCCAATAGAAATAGCAGACCGAAAACGTCGCGCCCAAAAAGATGGGCAGGTCCAAAAACAGCGCTTCGTGCCAGCCCTGGTGGATGCGGATGATCGTCGCCAGCGGCATCAGAAGCGCCAGGCAGACCATCAGCAAGTAGGCGACGTTGGCGGTCAGGTGGTGGAAGGCCTCGTATTTGATCTTCCAGGAGACGTCGCTTTTGAGGATACGCGGCAGCAGCTTGATGGCCGTCTGCATCGAGCCCTTCGCCCAGCGGTGCTGCTGGGAGCGAAAGGCGTTCATCTCCACGGGGATCTCGGCCGGGGCGGTGACGTCGCGCAAGAAGACGAATTGCCAGCCCTCGAGCTGGGCGCGGTAGGACAGGTCGAGGTCCTCGGTGAGCGTGTCGTGCTCCCAGCCGCCGGCGTCTTCGATGGCTTGGATTCGCCAGATGCCGGCGGTGCCGTTGAAATTAAAGAAGCGCCCCGCACGGTTACGGGCGGTGTGCTCCAGCACGAAGTGGCCGTCGAGCAAGATGGCCTGGGCGCGGGTGAGCAGGCTGAACTCGCGGTTGATATGTTCCCAGCGCGTCTGGACCATGCCGATGGACCGGTCGGTGAAGTAGTCGACGGTCTCGCGCAAAAACTCCGGGCGGGGCACGAAGTCGGCGTCGAAGATGGCTACAAGCTCACCGCGCGCCTTCTCGAGGCCGGCAGCCAGCGCGCCGGCTTTGTAACCGGTGCGGTCCTCGCGGTGGTGCAGGGAGATGTCGATGCCCTGCTGGCGCATCTCGTCGACCAGGCGCGCGGCCTTGTCGGTGGTGTCGTCGGTGGAGTCGTCGAGCACCTGGATCTCGAGCAAGTCGCGCGGGTAGTCGAGAGCGCAGACCGCTCGAATGAGCCGCTCGACCACATAGCGCTCGTTGAAGACGGGCAGTTGGATGGTCACCACGGGCAGCTGGTCGTCCGAGAAGCGCCCTTCGGGCTCCGGATCGTCGCCGCCGGCGAATTTGCGGTACATATTCACGATGGCGTAGCGATGCGAGCCGTAAAAAGACAGCACCAGCAAGATCGTGAAGTAGACCGTCAACACGACGATCTGCAGGATGGTCAGGTCTTCGAGTTCGAGCATGATTTATACGGCGGTTAGGGCTTGAGGCTGATTGCTTCAAACACGGCTCGTGGCTTGGCATTATGCGAAAGCGACGCGTTTAGCTATACCAAGAACTAAGAACCAAGAACCAAGAACAATTTGTAAGGCTCAGACTTTCCTTTTAAGCTGACGCGACTCAGCGACGGCACCTGCCCTCCCAGCCAAGCACCTATGTCACAAAGCGAAACCACATCGACCAAAGACGGCCGCGCCAGCGTGTGGCGTATGATCCGCGGTGTCTTGGTGACCTTGCGGCCTCATCAGTGGATTAAAAACCTCTTTGTACTCGCGCCGCTCTTCTTCTCGAAGACCTTTTTGGTGCCCGAGAAGGCGTTTTTAGCGCTGTCGGCGGCCTTTCTCTTTTGTTTGGCGGCCGGCACCGTCTACTTATTCAACGATATCTTCGACATCGAAAAGGACCGCAAGCATCCGGTCAAGCGACACCGGCCGATCCCGTCCGGCGAGCTGCCGGTGCCGGTCGCCAAGCTGACCGCGGTCGGCCTGGGCCTGGGGACGATCGCCGGGGCGTTCGCGCTAGGTACTTGGACGGGCGTGGTCATCACCGGTTATTTGGCGATGAACCTGGCGTATTCGACCGTGCTCAAGCACGTCGCGTTCGTCGACGTGAGCATCATCGCCACCGGTTTTGTGTTGCGCGTGCTCGCCGGAGCGTTTGCCATCGACGTCTTTATCAGCGAGTGGCTCATCGCGTGTACATTCTTTTTGGCGCTGTACCTGGGCCTGGGAAAGCGCGACCACGAACTGCGGCTTTATCTGGCCGGCGAGGTCAAGAAGTCGCGCAAGGTCCTGGAGAGCTACCGCGCCGAGCACCTGGACTTCGCGGTGCTCTTCGTGGCCGGGCTGACCATCGCCGTCTACACCATCTACACGCTGACCTCCGCGCTGCCCGAACAGCCGCTTCGCAGCCAGCACACCCCGTTTAGCTCGCCCTGGCTGCCGGTGACGATCCCCTTTGCCGTCTTCGGGATCACCCGCTTTTATCAACTGGTCAACAAAGAGTCGCCGGAGAGCCCCACAGACTTGTTGCTCGCCGACTGGCCGTTTATCGCCAACTTGCTGCTATGGGGCACGGTGATGCTCGGCCTAGCTTTTGCCTGAGCGAGGCAGCCTCGACGCTCGATCTTTGGGACTCATCGAGGCAGCACAGGGATTCAAATGATTTGAAAAGGGGGGGTTATTCTGATGCTGGAGGTCGGGACTCGTCGTCCGGAGCGGACGGCCCGGAGTCGGTGCCTTCGGCGTCGCCGCCACCGCGCAGCTGGTCGGCGCGGCCCGACTCGGGCAGTGGCGGCTCGATGCCCAGATCGGCGGCGCTGCCGTCCTCGGGGACCAGCCCCAGGCGCTTGGCGCGGTTATACCACTGCTGGCGGGCGAGCACCTGCATATCTTGGATGAGGTCGACCTCGTCGACGATCTCCATGCCCAGGAGCGTCTCGACCAGGTCCTCCATGCTGACGATGCCGGCCATGCCGCCGTATTCGTCGACGACCAGGGCCAGGTGCTCCTGGGTCTCGAGGAGCCGCTCGAATAGCTCGCGCAGCGACAACAGCTCGGGGGCGACGATGATGTCGCGCTTGAGCTCGCCGATCTCCGAGTCGCCGCGTTCGTTGGCCAGCTCGAGCAGGAGATCGTGCTTGAGCACGTAGCCGGTGATGTCGTCGCGGTTGTCTCCAAAGACCGGAATGCGCGAGAAGCGCGGGTTGGGGCGCTCTTCGAAAAACTCGCTGACCGTCTGGTTCTCGGGAGCGGCGAGCACGACGGTGCGCGGAGTCATGATATCCTTGACCCGAAGCGACTTGAAGCGCAGCAGATTGCGCAGGATGCGCGACTCCTCCTCCTCGAAGATGCCCTCTCGGGTGCCAATATCGGCCAGCGCGGAGAATTCCTCGCGGCTGACGGTCTGGATACGTTTCTTCGGCGAGATCAGCCGGGTCAGCACCTGCGAGAGCATCACGAAGGGATACATCAACAAGATCAGCGGCAGCAGCAAACGCGTCGCCAACGGGGCGAGCCCGCGCCAATAAGAGGCGCCGATGGACTTGGGGATGATCTCGGAGAGGACCAGAATGGCGACGGTCAGCGCCGCCGAGAATACCGCGATCGACGCGCTGCCGAATACGATCTGGGCCTGCGCACCCGCGCCGGCGGCGCCGACGGTGTGCGCGATGGTATTGAGGCTCAAGATCGAGGCCAGCGGCCTGTCGATGTCGCGCTTGAGTTGCTCGAGGCTATTGCCGATCTTACTATCGCGCTGTTGCAGAGCGGCGACATACGAGGGGGTGACGCTGAGCAGCACCGCTTCGAGCACAGAGCACAGAAACGACACCCCCAACGCCAGCAATATATATATAACCAGTAGTGTCATGAACTCGCGATCGTTAGATCCGACAGAGCCTCGTCTGATACTACATACGAGGAGGCAACGGCGAGCTGGTTGCGCTCACCAAAATCAGTCGCCGACGCGCGCCGCTGGATGCACCGGTCGCTGCAAGTGTGAAGCAGCATTCGCGCCCCGTCAACGTCAGGCCAAATCTAGCAACCATTGGCCTCCAAACAAAGGGCTCTCTGCAATGGCGTCGGAATGGGCGCCACAGCGCCCGTGTCGCAAATGTTGCGTCGTTGGCGTTTCTCTTTCTTTGGCTTTGGGTATACTCCTGCGTACAATGAGAACGCTCGCCGATGATTGAATAATGGATGATAAGGCGAGCATGCGCCAGTGGCTTTTCGGGGCTGGATGTATGAACAAGCCTCGGAGAGCGACTTACAGAGAAATGCGTAAGTTGCTAAACCCGGAGATGGCGAAGGTGACTGGATGCAGATGGACCACCGATGCAGCGAGGCGATGCGAGCAGCATCGTCGAGCGAAATCGGTGGTCAAGATGCGCCAGTCCACAAGCCAGAACGGGTTTAGGGGCTTAGGCGTTTCTCAATAATCAACCTTTGCGGGGTTGTCTCCCCTGATGGAATTGACGCGCCAAGACATCAACGGCGGTCGCACGGTGCGACTGGGACTTCGCGGCGACCTCGACGTTGACCACGCAGAGGAGTTGCATGCCGAGTTAGAGAAGCTCTCCAAGCAAACCGGGGTGGAGTCGGTGGTCGTCGATTTCGACGAGGTCGACTCGCTCGACTCGGCGGGCATCGCAGTGATGTCGCTGTGGTCGCACCGCTTCGCGCGCTCCGCCCAGAGCCTGCGCGCCGAGAACCTCAACGACGCCCAGCGCGAGGCGCTGGAGTTGATGCCTCAATTTACCGGCGAGCTCGCCCAGGAGCATATCCCCGGCTTTTTGGAGGCCATGGGCACCTTCGGCATCAACGGCTGGCGCGAGCTGGGCAATTATTTCGACACGCTGACCGACGCGGTCTTCGCCGCCGTCGGCCTCCTCAAAGGCAAGCGTCCTCCCAAAGACTCGGTCACCGAGCAATCCGTGGCCATCGGCGTCGATGCCCTGCCGATCATCGCGCTGTTGAGCTTTTTGCTCGGTCTGATCATGGCTTTTCAATCGGCCTATCAGCTTCGCCAATTCGGTGCCAATATTTATGTGGCCAACTTGGTGGTCATCTCGATGGTCCGGGAATTCGGCCCGATGATGACCGGCATCATGCTGGCCGGCCGAAGCGGCTCGGCGATCGCCGCCGAGCTGGCCACGATGAAGGTCCAGGAGGAGATCGACGCGCTGCGCACCATGGGCATCAGCCCCAGCCGCTACCTGATCTTGCCGCGCATGATCGCCATCTCCATCGTGACCCCGGCGCTGGTGTTGATGGCCGATATCGTCGGGGTCTTCGGCGGCTTTTTGATCGGCACGCTCTACCTGGATCTGTCGCCTGGCTCGTATATCAATCAGACCCTGGAGGCGGTCACCCTGGGCGACGTCTTCAATGGCCTGTCCAAGAGTATGATCTTTGCGTGGATTATCGGCACGATTGCCTGTTACGCTGGAGTCAACGTCCAGGGCGGCGCCAGCGGTGTGGGCCGAGCGACCACGCGCGCGGTGGTCGCTGCCATCTTCATGATCATCGTCGCCGACAGCATTTTCACTACCGCGACCACCCTGTTGTGAGGCTGAGTTGACTTCAGAAGTAACCAGCGAGCCGGTCATCGAGTGCAACGACTTGGTGTGCGGCTACGGGACCGAGGCGATCCTCGAGGACGTCAATATCGAGATCCGCCGAGGTGAGATCGCCGCGCTTTTGGGCGGGTCGGGCTCGGGCAAGTCGACGTTGCTCAAGACGATCGTGGGGCTTTTACCCCCGCTCGAGGGTGATATCCGGCTGCTCGGTGAAGATATCTACGCCATGGATCCCAACGAGCGCAGCAAGGTGCTCAAGCGCACCGGCATGCTGTACCAATACGGGGCGCTATTCGGCTCACGCACGATCTACGACAATATCTCGTTGCCGCTTCGACAACACACCAATCTGCCCGAGCCGGTCATCCGCGAGATGGTCCGCCAGCGCCTGGCCCTGATGGGCCTGGAGGGCCTGGAGTTTCGGCTGCCGGCGGACGTCTCCGGCGGTCAGAGAAAGCGGGTGGCCCTGGCCCGCGCCACGATCATGGACCCCGAGATCGTCTTCGCCGACGAGCCCTCGGCGGGCCTCGATCCGGTGGTCGCCGCCGGCCTCGACGCGCTGCTGCGCCAGATCCAACGCCTATTCGGGGCGACGATGGTCGTGATCACCCACGAGCTGGAGAGCATCAAGATCTTGGCCGATCGCGTCGTTATGCTCGCCGACGGACAGGTCCGCGCCGTGGGCACCGTCGAGGAGTTGTCTCAGAGCACCGACGAGTTGGTCTATAACTTTTTTCACCGGGTGCCGCCCGACTATATCGAGTCGGGCGAGGGCGGCCAGAGCGTTCTCGATGCGGTGGGCTCGTCTGGGCGACAAGACGCCGCTGAGCCACATAGCTGATCCTTTTGGGGTAAACCTTCGATGGCTACACGTTCACAGAAGATCAAGCTCGGCGCGTTTTTGACCGCCACCCTCGTGCTATTCATCGGCACCGTCGTCGTGTTGACGGGGATGGGGCTGTGGGAGGAGCGCGCCCCCTATTATATCGAATTTCGCGAGAGCGTCAGCGGCCTGGAAACCGGCGCGCCCGTCAAGCTGCGCGGGGTCCGGGTGGGCACCGTGGAGGGGATTCGGGTCCACCCCGAAAACGTCGAGATCGTCGAGGTGCGCATCAAGGTCGACAAGGGGACGCCGATCAAGACCGACACCAAAGCGTTCATCAATATGCAGGGGATCACCGGCCTGAAATTCGTCGAACTCGGCCAGGGCACCGCCGCCGCGCCCGAGCTGCCCCCGGGCAGCGAGATCCAGCCCGGCCGATCGATGATGGAGCAGCTCACCGGCCGGGCCAGCGATATCGGCCTGAAGGTCGAGAAGTTGTTGAATAACGCCCTGTATATGACTCGCGAGTCCAACCAGCGCCGCGTCGACGACATCGTCGACAATACCGAGCAGACCACCGACAACCTCGCCCAGGTCACCGGCGAGTTGACCGCCACTTTGCAGGTCGCCCGCGCGCTGGTCGAGGACAACCGCACCACCATCGACGAGTTGTTGGTCAACGCCAACGAGACCTCGGCGAGAACCAACGAAGTCCTCGACGAGGTCGGCAGGCTGACCGCCCTGGGCCGGCGCGAGCTCGAGCAGGCCCAGGTCGCCGCGGCCGTCGGCGAGCTGCGCGAGACCAACACCATGATCCAACAGCGCCTCGAGGATATGGAGATGGGCACCACCATGCAGAAGGTCACCACCGCCCTGGACACCCTGACCGTATTGCTGGACAACCTGTCGCAGACGGTCAACCAGAACCAAGATCAGCTCCGCGCCACCGTCTATAACCTGCGTGTCGCCGCCGAGAGCTTCAAAGAGTTGGCCCGCTCGCTTCGCGCAAAGCCCTCCAGGTTGCTGTTTAGCGACGAACCCGAACCGCGAGACCTCCCATGACGTATTCGTATTCGAGCGCGCCCCTTGTCGTCTTATTGCTGTTCTTTGTGGGGGGAGCGACCATCGCCTGCGGGAGCACCTCCCCCGAGACGGTCCACTACCGGCTGGACGTCCAGCCTCGCAGCGTCGAGGACACCTCCACGCAGCGGCCGGTGCTGGGCATCGAGCATTTTACGGTCGACGCCGCCTACGACGACACCCAGATCGTCTACCGGCGCTCGGCCTACCGGCTCGACTATTATTTTTATCATCGGTGGGCGTCGATGCCCGGCCAGTTGATCACCGATACATTGCGCCGCGGCTACCAGCAGACCGGCCGCTTCGAGGCGGTGACCACCGACCAGATCGCGCGCACCGACGTGGTTCTGTCGGGACATGTGGCCGCCATCGAGGAGGTCGACGTCAGCGAAGAGGAATGGATCGGGCGGATCGTGCTCGAGTTGAGGCTGCGCGACGCGGCGACCGGAACCCTCTTGTGGAGCGGAGTGGTCGAGGAGGAAGAGCCCCTCGAGGAGCGTTCTCCGAGCGGGCTCGCCCAGGGGGTGAGCGAGGCGGTCACACGCATCGTCGACGCCACCGCCGAGCGCTTCGCCAACCTCGCCGGTCGAGCAGGGCCGGCTCGGCGTTGACGGCGGGCTCGAGGCTTGGGGGAGGTCTGGTCGAGCCGTTCAGTCGCCGGGGAGTTGATGCTTGTCGGTGGTCTCGAATTTGAGCACCTCGACCTGATGGAGCAGGTACACGGTGCGCAACACCACGTCGTGGCGATCGTCGTCGGTGGCGTTCATCACCTTATCGAGGGTGGTCCCCTGGGACATCTGGGTGAGCACGCGCAACTCGCGGGAGCTTAGCTTGAGCTGTTCGAGCGCCAAGGGCTCCTCCTCGGGGCGGTAGATGGGCACGTTGGTGCGTCCGCGATAATACCTTTCGATCAACTCGATGGGGATATGCTCGCGGCAGGCCTGGACGATGGTCGAGTAGGTATCCAGCCCCAGCGGATAGCCCATCGTGTCGGGCTCGTGGTTCTCATAATAGCCATAATGGCCCCGCGCCCAGGTGAAGACGTCGAGCAATTTATCACGCATCTGCTCGGCCAGAAGCTCGAAGATGTCGTGGGCCTCGAGGGCGCCGATGGCCACGAGGGCGTCGCCGAGCCGGCCGCCCCACTCACTGAGCCGATCGAGCGCCTCGTCTAGCTGTGCTTGGGTGATACGTTCCTTGCGCAGCAAAAATGAGCCGAGCAATTCTTCCTTGCGGTTCGACTCGACCAAAATCGGCTCGCCGTCGCGCAAAAAGATCGACTTGTCGACCGATTCCTGCTGGACATAGAGCCGGCCGGTGGCACTGGAGCGGTGCAGTCGGGCGAGGATACGTGCGAAGGGGACCTCGCCGAGTTCGCCTTCGTAGCTGGCGTATTGGTTCTTGAGTTGCTCGATGGCTTTGGAGGTGCCGGCCTCGTCGTTGGAGATATCGCTGGGGGCGCCGGCCGCACCGTCTTGGTCGAAGACCGACGAGGACAGCTCGAAGTTCGATCTGTCCGGGCCGCTGGCCGCGCTGAGTCTGCCCACGCCGTGGCTGAGTTGCTCGAGCGAGCTGACCGCTGCCTCGAGCTCTTTGGCCAGCTCACTCTCCTCGGGCATGGTCGTCTTCTCGTCGCCCATCTCGGGCGCCGATGCGCGCACAGTGTCGGCGTCCGACGGGCGAGCTGGTTTGTCCTCGTCGGTCTCGCCGGCGTCGACCGCATCTTCGGGAGGCGGCGCTTGCTCGGTATCTTCGACGAGACCGGCCTGGCCGGCTTGCTCGGCTTTGGAGGCCCGCTCGGCGCCATAGCCGCTGAGCTCCTCGATGTCTTCGAGTTCTCGCCAATCATTGCCGTCGACCGAAATCTTGCCGTTGATCTCATCCTGTTCGTCGACGAGTTCGACCAGGTTCTTCAGATTCATCGGGCCGTAGATCAGCCCGCTCGAATCGCGATAACGATAGCGCGCGCCCTCGCGCTGATGGCGGGCTTGGTTGACCTTGGAGATGGCATCGGCCATCGCTCCGGAGACGTCCTCGGCCTCACTGAGCGGCATATCTTCGGCCATCTTATCGGCCTTTTTGCGGCCGGGAGGCGGCGTCTTTTCGAGCGGCGGCCTCTTCTTGGGGCGCTGCTTGGCCTGCTCGACAATCTCCTGGAGGCGCGGCTCGGCTCGGCGCCTGGATTTTTCGGCTTCGATCTCCTCGGCGAAGAGCCGACGCATGAAATTGGAAAGGTCGGTGCCGGTGACCTTGATGCTGTGGTGGTAGCAAAAGTCGACCAGCGCCTGATAGAACTCTCCGGAGGTCTGGTAGCGCTCTTCGGGGTGCTTGGCGAGGGCGCGCTCGACGATCTCTCGGAGCCCGGCGGGCAGCGGCTCGGCCTTGGCGATATTCTCCTCGATGTCGGCGTCTCGCACCTGGAGCATGACCTCGAGATCCGAGCCGCCCACAAAGAGCCGGCTCATGCTCAGGGCCTCGAAGAAGACCACCCCGGCGGCGAAGACGTCGCTGCGGGTGTCGATCTCCTCGCCCATGACCTGCTCGGGGCTCATATAGCCGACCTTGCCCTTGAGCGTGCCACTCTCTGTGAGGGTGCGCTCGATGGCCGCCTTGGCCACGCCAAAGTCGCCCACCTTCACGTCCCCCGCATAGCTGATCATGATGTTGGAGGGGCTGACATCGCGGTGGATGATGTTCAGGTCTTCGCCGTAGGGGTCCTTTGCACGGTGGGCAAAGTTCAGCCCCTTGAGCATCTCCATGGTGACGAACATCACCAGGTTCAGCGGGATTTTGAGGTTGCGCTCGGCACAGCGGGCCAAGAGCTCGAGCAGATCCTTGCCCAGCACGTACTCCATGGCGATGTAGTACTGGCTGTCGATCTCGCCGAGGTCGAAGACCTGTACGATATTGGCGTGATACAGGCTGACGGCGATCTTCGCCTCGTTGATGAACATTTCGACGAATTCGCTATCATCGACCAAGCTTGGCAAGATCAGCTTGATCGCAAATTCCTTCTCGAACCCCGCGGCCCCAAAGGTCTTCGCGCGGAAGATTTCGGCCATCCCCCCGGTGCCGATCTTCTCGAGCAGGGCATAACGCCCAAACTTCGTTCCTTCACCAATATGGTCGACCACCAGAGCTGCCTACCCAAGTCCTTGTGAGCGCGAATTAGTTAGGGACGAGACTAGCACAACGATCAACCCGAGGTCTACCGATCCGGTGCATCAACATTCAGCTTCGGCCCGTCTGAAAGTCGCCCGGCGCACCTTCCAAAGCTGTGATGTGGATCCGATCGACGCGGCGTTGCAAGTTCGAGCCAAGCGTGGAAACCTGATGGAGTAAAATTGCCGCTGTTCGACAGGAAGGTCATGACCAAACACCGAAGCCCCGACGAGCGCGCCGCCCAGATCTTGGATGCAGCTCGCGCCTGCTTTATGCGCCAGGGATATTTCGCCACCAAGATGGACGAGATCGCCCAAGAATCGGGCCTGTCGAAGGGCGGGATCTACTTTCACTTCGACTCCAAGCGCGACATCTTCCGCAGCCTCGTCGAGCACGAGTATAACCGGGATATGGAGTTCATCGACGGAGTGCTCGACGCCGAGCGCGACATCACTTCCATCTTGGTGGGCCTGGGCGAGCACTTCGTGCGCGAGTTTGCCTCCACCGACAAGCCGCGCTTTACCGCGATCATCGCAGAGATGGCCATCCGCGATGAAGAGATCCACGAGATGCTCACCGAGTTGCAGCAAAATTATATCGACCGAATGGCCACCGTGCTCGAGCGGGCGATGGACGAGGGGCAATTGCGCCAGGTCGACCCCCACGCCGCCGCCACCTTGCTCAAAGCGATCATCGACGGCATCCAGGCGGGCATGGCCGTCGGCGGCAGCACTCCGGATATGGAGAAGCTGTTGGTGACCAGCATCGACGTGCTCACCAACGGCTTGATCGAGGACGGAGTGATCGAAGAGGACGCGCTCGGCTGAGCGCGCCCGAAGAGGCTTATTCTTTGGGGGCCTGCTCGTCGGCGGGAGCCTGCTCACCGCCGGCGGGGGCGTGCTGTTCGGCGCCTCCTTCGTGCCCGGAGCCGTGGCTCAACTGTGCTGCAATGAAACTCCCGATACTCACCACGATGGCGATGGCCACCAATCCGCCCAGAATCCCTTGCTTGACTTCCTTACCCATATGCTTCGCCCTCAAACTCGATTGTATCTGACACGCGCCTCGAAGACGCGCGATGTTTTGGCACCGTGATTTGCCGCGCCACGCTATTATATTCGGGGCACGCTTGCAACGATAGCCCGAACGCCGATGAATGCAGCCCAAAATAACGGGAGCGACGCCGTCCCTGGCGTCGTCGTTCCGCAGATAGGGAGAAATTTATGTCCGACGACATACAAGACGAGTCACAAGTCGATTCACAAAACCAGCACGACTCCGGCGCCGGCGCCACCCAAGATCGCCGGCCTTCGCACGCCGAATCCGCCCGCAGTTTGTTGGTGAGCGCCAGCCGCGGCGTCATGTCGACCCTCGATCGTCGCGACGGCTCGCCGTACGGATCGCTGGTGGAGTTCGTGGAGATCGCCGGGGGCGACGCCGTCTTCTTGCTCAGCGATATGGCCGAACACACCGCCAACTTCAAAGAGGACGCGCGCGCGTCGCTCTTCGTCTCGCCGGGCATGGCCGACGGCCGGCCGCTGGCCCTGGAGCGGGCGACCTTGATCGGAGAGATTGCCCGCGACGACGGCGACGGCGAGATCAAAAAGGCGTATCTGGAGGCCCACCCGCAGGCGAATGTCTACGTGGATTTCTCGGATTTCGCCTTCTGGCGCATCAATGTCCAGCGCGTGCGATACATCGGAGGCTTCGGCCGCATGAGCTGGATCGACCGCGAGGACTGGCGCGCCGCCGAGCCCGATCCGCTGGCCGAAATGGCCGCCGGCGCGATCGACCATATGAACGACGACCACCCACAGGCGCTGGTCGACTACGCCAAGGCCTTCTGCGATATCGACGACCCCAAGGACGCTCGAATGGTCGGCCTCGATCGCCTCGGCTTCGATATGCAGGTCGAGGACACCTCCGGCCGCGAACAACGCGTCCGCGTCCACTTCGACGAGCCGGTCGAACATCCGAGTGATGTCCGGCCGACCATGGTCGAATTGGTAAAACGCGCACGCAGCTAAAACGTGATCGTAAACGTAAACGTGATCGTGATCGTAAACGACCTGCACCAACTCCGGGACATTTGAAACGCCACAAATACCCGAGGCTTTCTGCAGGTCGTTTACGTCTACGATCACGATCACGATCACGTTCACGGGCCAAGCCCCAAGCCCGCCGTTCCCCAAGCCCCAAGCCCGCCGTCCCCCACGTCGAATTTGATGGCCAATACCCCCTGTGCTAGGGTGTTAACCGTCATAGGATTTAAAAATTTCGGCGTCCTGAGGCCCTGAAAAATGTCGCGACGACAACCGCTTATTATCGGATTCTGTTTGGCGCTGTGTGCGCTGCTATTTATCAGCAGTTGCGGGCGCACAGTCCTCGGCGAGCGATGCGAGACCAGCAGCGATTGCGAGTCCGGCTCGCAATGTGTGGGCAATTTCTGCTCGCAGCCGGCTGCTTGCACCGATTCGCTCGACTGCGGCGAGGGAGAACTCTGCGAGGCCGGCGTATGCGTGGTGCCGCCGGATGTCTGCGAGGGTGACTCCGATTGCGCCGACGACGAGATCTGCGTCGACGGGGCGTGTGAGCCCGACGAGGAGATCTGTGAGAGCGACGACGATTGTGCGCCGGACGAAGCCTGTATCGACGGCGCCTGCGAAGAGATATGCGAATGCGCGGACAACGCCGACTGCCCCGCCGCCTTTATCTGTGACGGATGCTCGTGCCGCCAGCAGGGCGAATGCCAGGACGACACCGATTGTGGGCCCGAGCAATTCTGCAACGTCGACAATATCTGCGTCGACAACCCGCCCGAGTGTACCTCGGACGACGAGTGCGCCGACGCGATGATCTGTGAGGACGGAAGTTGCCGCTTCGGTTGTCGCACCGACGATGATTGCCCGGCCACGACCGTCTGTGACGGCGATATCTGCGTGGCTGAATGCTTCGACAACGAAGATTGCCCCGAAGGTGAGCTCTGCCGTGACAGTACGTGCGTGATCGCCGAGTGCCGCGCCGACGCCGACTGCGGCCGCGGCGGCGAGTGCATCGACGGGCAATGTGAATTCGAGCGATGTACCGTAGACGACGACTGCAGCGACGGCGATATCTGCGACGACGGGGTGTGCGTGCCCGGAACCCCCGGCTGCAACGACGACCGCGACTGCGGCTTCGACGAGATCTGCGACGGCGGCAGTTGTGTGCCGCGCCCGCAGGAGTGCACCATCGACGATGACTGCGCTCCCGGCGAGGCGTGCGTCGACGGCCGCTGCCTGGTCGATCCCGATTGTCGCCGCGACACCGATTGCGCGGCCGACGAGATCTGCCGCGCCGGCGACTGCGTCGACCCGGGTGGCTGCCAATCCGATTCCGACTGTGGCGTCGCGGAAGTATGCATCAACAATAGCTGCTTTTTCACCGGCGATTGTCGCACCGATAGCGAGTGTCGCCCCGACGAGATCTGCAACGAGAACTTCCGCTGCGAGCGCACCAACTCCTGCGACCAGATCACCTGTCCGCCCGACCAGGTCTGCGTCGACGGGGGATGTCAGCCGGCCGAGTCCTGTACGATCGACTCCGATTGCGACCCCGATTTCCTATGCGTCGATGGCCAGTGCGAGCCGCGCCCGCCCCAGTGTGTCGCCGACAGCGACTGCCCGGCCGAGGAGTCGTGCATCAATGACCAATGCGTCTTTACCGGTGACTGCCGCACCGACGCAGACTGCCGCGCCGGCGAGGAATGCCAGAACAACTTCTGCGTGAACACCGGCGGCTGCAACCGCGACTCGGATTGCCCGGCCGGCGAGGAATGCGAGCCGATCTCGCAGACCTGCCAGCCGGCGGTCGAATGCAGCTCGGATAACGATTGCCAGTCCGGCTTTAGCTGCGTCGGTGATCGCTGCGTCGATCTTCGTGAATGCACCACCGACGCCGAATGTCCGGCCGGGGCGATCTGCAACGACTTCTTCTGCCAGCCCGCCCCCGAGTGCCGCGTCGACAGCGACTGCGCGACCGGTGAGCGCTGCGACTTGAATAATTGCGTGGCCCAGAGCTGCACGGCCGCCTCGGACTGCCCGCCGGCCTGGGATTGCGTCGCCCAGCGCTGCATTCCCCCGATCGTGTGCGGCAGCGACAGCGACTGCCCGATGCCCGGTATGGAGTGCAATAACAACGTCTGTGAGACCCCCAGCGGCTGTCAGTCCGACGCAGACTGCCCGGGGCAGGCCAGCTGTATCGCCGGCCAATGTCTGCCCGTGCCGCCGCCGAGCTGCTCGAGCGATGCGGATTGCCCCGGCGATGATATCTGTGAGTTCGGCTTCTGCATCGAGCCGCCCGGCGAGTGCCAATTCGACTCGGATTGCGGCCCCAACCAGCGCTGCACCAACTACCAGTGCCAGGACGTCCCCGAGTGCACCGCCGACTCGGATTGTGCGGCCGACGAGACCTGCGTCAATCAGAGCTGCGTGGCCCAGCCGGGCTGCCAGGACGACTCGGATTGCGCTGCCGGTGAGATCTGCGAGAACAGCCAATGCGTGATCTCGCCGGGCTGTCAGGACGACTCGGACTGCTCAGATGGCGAGATCTGCGAGAACAGCCAATGTGTGGTCCCGCCGGAGTGCGAATTGGACTCGGATTGCCCCGCCGATGAGATCTGCGAGAACAACGAATGTGTGGTCCCGCCGGGCTGTCAGAGCGACGCCGACTGCGCATCCGACGAGATGTGCCACAACAGCGAATGCATCGATCGTCCCCAGTGCCTGGTCGATAGCGAGTGCGCCGCCGACGAGGAATGCAACGGCGGCGTCTGCGAGACGATCAGGGATTGTCGGGTCGACAGTGACTGCCGCTCGGGCGAGCTGTGCATCAGCGGCAGTTGCCAGCAGGGCACGCAATGCGTCGACAACTCCGACTGCAACTTCAACGAGATCTGTGTCGGCAATCAGTGCATCGTGCCGTGAGTGGGCGGTATGTTGCTCTGTGGAATGGCGTGCTTGTCGGAATGGTCGAAATGTGTCATCGGTTCGCGCAACGGGCGAAAGAGTACGCCCTGCAGAGACCGAGGCGCCCTCTATTTGAGGCGAGGTCAAAAAACGACCTCGCGGAACAGCAATTTAAGTCAGGTCCTATAACCCGATGCGCTTCTCGAGGCTGATATTTCGAGCCTCAAAAGCCCGGTGCGCTTCTAGGGCCTAACTCAAATTGTAGTTCGCGCCGCAGTTCAGGCGCCTTAAATAGAACGCGCTTGGAAACCATTACGAGCCGTTTTGAGCCGAATCTATGACCACCTCCGACGAATTACGCCTCACCGAGATCTTCTACAGCATCCAGGGCGAGTCGACCCACTCGGGTCGGCCCTGCGTGTTCGTGCGCCTGTCGCGCTGCAACCTGCGCTGCTCCTGGTGCGACACGACCTATTCATTCAAAGGCGGCGACAAAGAGGGCATCGACGAGATCCTCGAGCAGGTGGCGAGCTACGGCTGCAACTTGGTCGAGATCACCGGCGGCGAGCCGCTGTTGCAGCCGGGCGTCCACGATTTGATGCGCCGGCTGTGCGATGACGGCTATGAGGTGCTCATCGAGACCTCCGGCTCGCTCGACATCGCACCCGTCGACGATCGCGTGTGCGTGATCATGGATCTGAAGGCGCCGGGAAGCGGCGAGGTCGACAAAAATAGGTGGGAGAATATCGACGAGCTCGAGCCCACCGACGAGGTCAAGATCGTCCTGGCCGACCGCGAAGACTTCGACTGGGCGGTGGAGACCTGCCGAAAGTACGACCTATTCGAGCGCACCAACGTCCACTTCTCGCCGGTCCACGGCGAGCTGGACAGCGGCGAGCTGGCTAATTGGATCTTGGAGGAGCGTCTGCCGGTTCGGCTGAACCTGCAGATTCACAAGTTTTTGGGCTTAGAATAAGAAAAGAAGAGAGTGAGAGAGTGAGAAAGTAAGAGAGTGAGATAAAAACGCCGCACGCCGATAGAAGAGGGCGCGCTGTAGGTTGTTGCCGTTTCTTACTTTCTCACTCTCTTAATATCTTACTATCTGCTGTACTCAGTTGTATTCGTTCAACACGTCGACCCGCTCTCGAAGCTCCTTGCCCACCTTGAAGTGGACCGACTTCTTGGAGTCGACGAAGACCTTCTCGCCGGTTCTGGGGTTGCGTCCGACCCGGGCGTCGTACTCTCGGATGGAGAAGCTTCCGAAGCCGCGCAGCTCGATGCGATCCTCTTCGAGCAACGAACCTTTCATGGCGTCGAAGATCGCGTTGACGACGTCGTAGGCTCGGTTCTTGGGGATATCGATGCGCTCGGCAACTACTTCAATGAGCTCTGATTTGGTCATTGTACCACTCGCGTCAAACTCTAAAACAACCGAAGAAACGTCAATAAGATCAATCGCTTATGCGTATACTTCAAAAGCGTGGATAGCAGTAGATGACAACGGTCCCGGGTTGTCAACTACCGTCTAAGCTCTCCCGGGGGCCATCACTTTTTGGCTCCGACATGGATCCGGAAGAGTTGCTGTCCCATGAAGATATAATCGCCGTTTTGGAGCTTGGTCTTCTCCCACAACTTGCTCCAGGTGCCGTTGGAGGAGTTCAGGTCGACCAGGTAGCAGTTGCCGTCTTCGCCGGTATAGATCTGGGCGTGGCGGCTGGACATGAATTTGTCGTGCGGGAAGATGATATCGCCTTTCTCGCGACCCAGCACCGCACCTGCTTCGGGCAGGCAGTAGACGTTCTGGACGACGTTGCCGATGCCGATCTGCAGGATCTTATAGTTGCCGCCCGGGGCCGGGCTGCCCATATAACGGGTGCCGTCGGAGGATTTGGTCTTGGGGGTGATCGACTGCTCGAAGCGCTCGAAGCGTAGCACCTGACGACCCATCAAAAACGAGTCGCCCGGGGTCAGCCGCACCTCGTCGCGCAGCTTCAAAAACGTGCCGTTGAGGCTGTAGAGATCTTCGATGAAGAGATCGCCGTCCTCGATATGCAGGCGGGCATGCTTGGGGCTCAAAAAGCCGTCGGTCGGGAAGCGCGTGTCGCCGTCGCGGCCCAGCGTGGTCTCCAAAAACTCCAGCGGGATGGAGATCCCGTCGGAGCCGTCCTCGTTGATCGACACGAGGTGGACGTCCCAGGGGTTTTTCTTTTGGGCGGCGGCGGTCGGAGGCGGCGGCTCGCGCTGAGGCTCGGGGCCGGGGGTGTTGGCGCCGCTGCGCTCGACATCTTTGAGGCTGCCGCCACATTGCACACAAAAGCGCATGCCCGGGGGATTGTTGGCGTGGCACGACGAGCAGACGATCTCCTGGGGGGAGTCGGCCGTCTCCGGAGCCCCCGCGCTCTGCACGGGCGGATCGACCATGCGATCGGTCTGGTCGCCGGTGTCGCCGAAGCTGACGTCGGAGCTGACCTCCTCGAGGACGTAATCGTCGTCTTGGGCCTCGGACTCGTCGAGAGCCTCGAGCAGAAAATTCTGCAGCTCGTCGTCGGAGATATCTTCGCGATCCGGATCTTCCTGGCTGTCCAGGCTCGGGGCATCTTGGGCCTCCGATAATTGGCTGCCAGGGCCGCGAAAGCGCTTGGCCATCTGGGAGATCGCCTCTTCGTCGTCGTTGAGGTTCGAGCCCAAATCGAGCTGATCGGCGACGGGATTTCGAAACCGCCCCTTCATATTGACGTTGCTCTCATCGCCGTCCGAGCTCTGCTCTTCATTAGAGCCAGACAGGGCTTGTGAGGCTAGTTTTCCATCGTCCACGGATAGGCCTCCGAAAGTGCCGACAAATCGAGAATGTGGCGTGTTTTCTGGACGTTGGCCAATCTACAGCACGGCCCCGCCCGATGCAAGATGCGCTGGTCGACAGCTCGCCACACGAGGATGCACGAGGATGCACGACCACTTGACAGCAAGGCCGCTTCCTGCAAAGTTCCGCTGCCTCAGGGAAGGCCCTCTGGGGTCTATGCGTTTATACTATCGTTCAGATGTCGTCTGACGCCGGCATCTTCGCTCCACCATAGAGTTTCGAGCCCGAGGAAAGATTATGTCCCGCAAGTGCAATTTGACCGGAAAGAAGCCGCTGGTTGGCAACAAAGTATCTCACGCGAATAACCGCAAGAAGATGCGCCAGCAGCCCAATCTCAAGAACAAGCGCATCTACATCCCCGAAGAGGATCGCTGGGTGCGCGTGAAGCTTTCGGCGCGCGCGCTGCGCACCGTCTCCAAGAAGGGACTGCTCAACTTCCTGAAGGACAAGGGCCTGCGTCTCAAAGACGTCACCGCCTGATTCGGTCCACATTCGGGATCGTTTGGACCCAGAGAGCACAGAGGGCCCCAGGTTTAGACACTCGGGAGCCTTCTGGTGCTCTCTGTGTGCTCTGGGCGCTGTCAGCTTTCCTGCCGTGGCGGGTGTGTGCTAATTTGAACGACGGTAAGTGAAGCCACTTGGAGAGGCCACTTACCCGATTTTCGCACTCACACCACTCGCGGCGCAGAAGCTATGACTGAGGAGCTCGCAAAAAGAGAGCCGGCCCATCCCGGGCTCAGGCCTCGCAACACCGGTGATAGCCGCGAGGCGATCATCGCGTGGTTGAGCCGCCCGCAGAAGACCATCCGGGAAAATATCGCGGAGCTGTCGGTCGATCAGCTCGGCAACCTGCTCGACCAGATCGGTCAGGTGCTGCGCCAGCAAGAGGCCAAATTCACCAGCATGCAGGAGATCGGCAGCGCGCTGGGTCATACCATCCAGCTCGACGAGCTGCTCCATCTGATCATGGACAAGATCACTCGGCTGATGGAGGCCGAGCGATCGACGCTGTTCTTGGTCGACGAGCACACCGGCGAGCTGTGGAGTAAGGTCGCCCAGGGCGGGGTCGACACCGAGATCCGCCTCGACCCGGGCGAAGGCCTGGCCGGATGGGTGGCCACCACCGGAAAGAGCATCAACGTGCGCGACGCCTACGAAGATCCGCGCTTCAACCCCAACGTCGACGCGGACACCGGGTTTCGCACCCGCAACGTGCTCTGCCAGCCGGTGCGCAATCAGGAGGGCCACATCATCGGGGTCGTCCAGGTGCTCAACCGCAACGCGGGCGACTTCACCCCCCAGGACGAAAACCTGTTGAGCGCCATCGCCAGCCAGACGGCGGTGGCCATCGAGAATAGCAAGCTGTACCTGTCGGTGGTCGACAAAAATTATCGGCTCGAACGCACCCAGGCCGAGCTCAAGAAGAAGGTCGACGAGCTCGATCTTCTCTATGAGGTCGAGCGCGAGCTCAGCCGCGCGCTCGATCTCGACGATCTCATCGAATCGATCACCCAGAAGACCCTCGAATTGATCTCGGCGCGCGCCTCGTCGCTGACCCTGCGTGGCGACGCGCACAACCGCATGTACGTGCTCGTCGATCGCAACGAGGCCATCGACGAGTACGATTGGGAGTTTTCGACCAACGTGATCTCGTCGGACTACGGCATCGCCGCCAAGGTCATGGAATCGGGCGAGACTTACGTATGCAATATGGGAAGCTGCGGCCAGATCAGCGAAGCCGCCTCCGAGGAGGTCGGCCAGACCGTCCACAACGTCATCTCCGTGCCGCTGTTCGACGATGGTGAGTGCATCGGCGCCCTCGAGGTGATGAACAGGCTGCACAAACCCTCCGAAAGCGGCGAGTTGGGCTTTAGCGAGGGCGACCGCAAGGTGCTGACCCTGATCGCCGGCCAGATCGCCGGCGCGGTCGCCACGCGGCGCCACCGCGCCGAGCAGGAAAAGGCCCAGCGGCTGGCCACCATCGGCCAGATGCTCACCGGCGTGGTCCACGACCTCAAAAATCCGATCGCGGTCATCTCGGGCAACGTCCAGCTGATGGCCCGCGCCGACGACGCCGCCAAGCGCGAAGAATACGCCGACAGCATCAAAAAGCAGTTCAAGCACCTCAATCAGATGACCCGCGAGCTGTTGGCCTTTGCGCGCGGCGACACCGATATCACCGTCGAAGAGGTCGAGCTCGGGGAGTTCTTCGCCGAGCTCTGTGAGCTGCTCCACCACGAGCTCTCCGATACGGACGTCGAGTTCGACACGCGCCTCGACTACCAAGGCACGGCCCGCTTCGACGCCGGCAAGATGAAGCGCGCGATCGTCAACCTCGCCCGAAACGCCGCCGAGGCGATGCCCGACGGCGGCCGCTTCGAGATGGCCGTCGCCCGTGATGATGGCGACACCCTTTTGTTTTCGTTTCGCGACACCGGCGACGGCATCCCGGAGGGGATCCGAAGCACCCTCTTCGACTCGTTCGTCACCTCCGGCAAGACCCACGGCACCGGCCTCGGCCTGGCGATCGTCAAAAAGATCGTCGACGAGCACGGCGGCTCGATCACCTTCGAGACCGAGGTCGGAGAGGGCACCACGTTCTTCATTCGACTGCCCCAGTAGCCGGAGACCGGAGACCCGTTGCTAGCCCCCAATTGCTGACTCCCCCCATCGCTGACTCATAGGACGAAGAGATGCCCCAGCCTTGCCTACGCATCGCAAAGCTCGCGCTCACTATTGCGCTCATCGCCGCCGTGGGCGGCCTGTCTGCGTGCAAATATACCGGCGGCGACACCGAGCAATCCGCCGACGAACAACCCGCCGACGGGCAGCAAGCCAACGCACCAAACGATCCCCAAAAAGAGCAACAAGACCAGAAAAAAGCGCAGCAAAACCAACAAGAGCTCCAGCCCCAGCGCCCGGTGCTCGGGGAGGGAAGTCGCGCCCAGCAGGAGTTGATGACGCGGGCCAAAAAGGCGTTCTTGAACAACGATGTCCAGCGTGCCGAAGAGCTGTTCTCCGAGCTCGCCGAGACCCGCCCGATCTCCGGGCCGCAGGTCTCCGGGGTCATCGCGCTGGCCCAGATCTACAACGAGTCGGAGCGCCCCGAAAAGGCGCTCGAGCTCTACGAGGGCCTCGAAGAGCACGTCGAGGACGTCCCCGAGGTCCAATTGGTCATCGCCCGCGCCCTGGCCGAACAGGGCGAGACCGAGCGTGCCATCGAGGTCTACGAGAAGGTCCTGGAGATCCAGCCCGACTTCGTCTTCGCCCACGTCGAGCTCGCCGAACTCCACGGCGAGTTGGGCGACCAGGAGAAGGCCTCCAAGGCGCTGTATCGCTACGAGACGCGCGTCTACAAGATGGCCGAGACGCTCGAGAGTCCAAAGACATCGGCCGCCGATCGGATCAATATTTTGGACGTGTTTTCGCTGGTCAATGACGACCGCGCGATCGCGGCGGTCGTCGAGGTCCTGTCGGCCGACGAGCCGGCCGTGCGCCAGAAGGCCGCCACCGTCCTCGGCGAGATCGGCGCCCCCGAGGCCAAAGAGCCGCTGCGGCTGCTCATCGCCCGCGAGGAACATCCGGGCGTGCGCACCGCCGCCCAGGAGGCCGTCGACGAGATCGACGCGCTGGGCGCGCCTGATGCAGATGGCAAGGGCGACGGCGAGGCCCAGATCGGGCCGAAGGTCGTCGACGATAAGGACGAGCTGCCGGAGTGAGCATCGGTGCCAGGGCATCTGGAAGTGTGAGAAAATAACCGCCGCGATCGATGAGGTTGGAGCGCGCAGCCTCCGTGCTCGCCGCGAAGGCTCCGCCCTTCGCCGTAGCGTGTCGCAGTGCTCGAACCACCTAGAAGCCCAGCCCCCAAAACCCATCTTTGTGTTCTTCAAACCAGCGTCGCAGCACTTCCTTGTCGAACTTCGCGTCGTGGATGCTCGAAAACTCCCAGTCCCACGGATCGTCGACGAGCCCCGCGCGCACCGAGTTGAACCAAATGTAGCGCTGGACGTTGAAGTCGTGGCGGCCGCCTCGGATGCAGCCCCAAAACGTTGCAAACCCGCACCAAGTGGGGCTTGTCGGGGAACCCCTTTCCCTTACGATGCAGTGCGGGGTCCGCTAGTCAGTACCGTTTGGCTTGGTTGTGCGGGGGGCGTCGGGCAAAGTAGTGCCCTTACGTGCCTTCTGCACAGATTCTGCACAAATTATGAGTCCGAGTTGCTCCGTGTCGACGGCGGCGTTGCACACGGCGGTGTCATGTTTAGATGCAATCCTGGACTCGAAGACACCCGTGATGACCAATGGCAGAGCTCTATACGGCGGCTTCATTGCCTTCCTACTCGGCCTAATCTTGTACACAAGCCTACCGCTGATGCCTTTTCTCGCGGAGGAGTATAAGTGGCAAGTTACCCAGGACGATGAGGTCATCGTCGACAAGGTCGTGTCGACAAGCCCGGATTGGAGGGTCGTCGACGGCAGAGTCAATCTCCGCGAGAACCCCAACTGTAGCGACGATCCCGATTACTCTACTGACTGGGTTATTGTCGACTGGCCGGATGAGCTCTCGCCGCCGGTGTTCCTAGCGACTCTCTATCCGCTGTTGTGGAGCACGCCGCACGCCGACCGCATTCTACTCCGAGGGGAACTCGTCGGATGCCGGAACTGGAATTCCTATGGTGAGGACCGCCTGATCTTGCCGGTGTTTCGGGTCGATACTTGGGTGACGCCGGACAAGAAGATCTACGCCTACACAGAGGCAGGGAAGACACCTGCGTGCCTGTTTGTGATGCTGATATTGATTCTCTTTCTGACGATGGTCTGGAAGGTCGTCGGGGCCCGGCGCGTGGCATAGTTCGTGGTATACGCTGGCCTTATATTGGACGTTCTGGGGCTGCCGAGAAAACCGTCCTAAATAACAAAGATTGACATTGATCTGAGGGGTTCAGATTTTGGGACTTGGTGACGTCTCTCTACCACAGGCACAACTATGAACGTCTCGCTCACCCCGGAACTCGAGCAATTCATCGCCGACCAAGTGGCAGCAGGGCGATATCGTTCGGCTAGCGAAGCCGTGCGCGCGGCCATCAGGACGCTGGAAGATCAAACGCGAGAGCGAGAGGCGAAGCTCCAGGTTCTTCGGGCCGTGGTCGAGCAGGGCGTCGTGGAACTCGACCACGGCGAGCGGCTCGACGGCGAGCAAGTGTTTGAGGGAATCCTCGCCAGCCTCGACAAGAGCGGGGAGCAAGATTGAGACGCTTCGTCCTCGCACCCAGCGCCCGAGAAGATCTTCTCGGTCAAGCCGTACGTGCTCTTTTTCCGCTACACGGACTCGACTGTCGAAGTCGCTCGTATTCTTCACGAACGGCAAGATATCGAGACCAAGTTCGACTCAGATTAACGTGAGCTCGGGCGGTGTCGTGACACCGCAAACCCGCATGACGTGGGGGCCGTCGGGGAATGTAGTGCCCGTACGGGATAGGGGCCGTCGGGGAATGTAGTGCCCGTACGGGATACCCGTACGGGATAGTATACAGGAAGGCCCGATTCGCCACCCCTCCACCGCTCGCGGGGAGGTGCCGAAGCGCGTAGTCCAGCGCGAGGCGGAGGGGGCAACAATAAGCAGCCAATCACCGCTTCGAGACCTCGAGACGCAAAAGAGCTGCTTGTTGTTGCTCCCCTCCGACGGCTTCGCTTCGCTACGCCGCCACCTCCCCGCGAGCGGAGGAGGGGTGGCAGGACGGGGGTTAGAGGGTTGTTGTGGCGGTCGAGACGCGAAGGAGTGGCTCGTTGTCGCCCCTTTATGCGGCTCGACCGTCTCTGCTATTCCAACAAGAAGTCGGCCTGATCACCCGATAGGTTCAGGTTCCGGATATACAGCAGGTTCTGAGACGGGTCGGGGATGATCAAGAAGCGTCCCGCGGGGATGCCCTGGGTGACGATCACGTCGGTCGGCAGCAGGGTGGTGGTGCGGAAGCGGTCCGGCCGGAAGGCGCGTTGGACGCTGAACCGGTAGGCGAGCTCGTCTTCGGCGCTGCGTACCGGCTCGACCGGCTCACCGTCGGCGGTTGCGCCCGGGTACAGGAAGAAGCTCAGGTACGGGCCTTCGAAGAGTTCGCCGGTTTCTACGCGTGAGCCCACGCGCGGGTGCTCGGCGCCGAAGCGCGGCTGGCAGGTGCCCAGCACGCTTTTGCGTTGGCTGACAAAGCCGGTGCGGTCGCCCACGACCGTCCACTCGTCGTCGGCGCGGATCTCGATGCGCAGCCCCTGCGCGAAGCAGTCGCGGGAGGGAAGCTCGTCGGCAAACGCCGGCTGGTCTTCGTCTTCGTCGCCCGACTCGATGACCGACAGGACCAGCTCGCGCGGTCGAACCTCCTCGATCGTCCAGGTGCGCAGCTGTTGGCCGCGCTCCTCGTCGACAAAGACCTCACAGCTCTCGGGGAGGTCGCCGTCGGTGCTCACCGGCGCCGAGCGGATCGTGAGGCGGTCGCCGGCTTCGACGCCGGCTGAGCACAGGTCGAGCCCGGCGGTGGAGACCACGCCCGGCTCGTCGGCCGAGACGGTCGCGTCGCTGCGGCGCGTGTTGGGGATGACGCCCTCATAGGTGACCGTCCAGGCCTCGTCGACGACCGCTTGGTCGTCGATGGTCATCAGGTTCTGGGCGATGACCTCGAAGGGCTCCAGTGACACGTCCAGCGCGTCCTGATCGTCGGCGTCGATCTGCTCGCCGGAGGCCAGTCGCGCGGTGCTCTCTTCGATGAGCGAGGCGCGGTCGAATCGTCCCGCGAGGATATCTGCTACGATGTCTTCTTCGGAGTTCAGCGTCACCGTGTCCGTGTCGATCGGCTGGGGCCGAAGCGGCGAGGTGCAGCTGGTGTCGGCGCCGCTGCCGGCCTGGGCGCGAAGCGCATCGACCAGCGGCGTGGGGGTATCGCAGCTTCCGATGCCGCGAAGCCGGCTCTGGGTTCTGAGCGCGTCCTGAACCTCGAACTCGGGGTTGAAGGCGAGTTGTACGTCTTCGCCCTCGGTCACTCGGCTGCCAAAGCATGCCTCGCGAGTCGCTTCGAAGTCGGCGCAGACGGACTCCGCGCAATTCAGGCCGCTCAACCCCTGCGCGCGGCATTCCAGGCAGTCGTCGAGCTGCGCGCAGGCCTCGGCGTCGTAGTCGAGCGGGAAGTTGGGCACGGTCACGCAGCGATTCTCCGGCGAGTTCATCAGCGGCTGGGAGCCGAAGAAGAACTCGTCGTTGTCCACGATGCCGGTGTCGTCGGCGTCGACTTCGCAGTAGGCGCTCATGGCATTGATATTATAGGCGTAGCCGTCGTCGGAGGCGACGAACGCCCCGTAGGAATAGCGCACGATGGCGTGCAGGCATTGGTCGTCGTCGCAGACATCCGGGCGCGGGTCACGCCAGACGACGCTTCGGTCGATGGTGCCCTCGACAGCCGTCGGCGACGGGGAGACCGCGATGCCCAGTCGGTTCGAGAACGGAGTGCGGTCGCGCCCGCCGGCGTCGAAGGTGTCGATGAGCTCGAGGTGCTCGGCGTCGACCACGATGATCTGGTCGTTGGCGCGGTCGACCGCGTAGACGAAGGCGCCGAAGGGACCGACGCTCAGCGAGGTGAAGCCGGTGGGCTCCGATTCGCGCTCGGTGCGCCCGACCTCGCCGTAGCAGCCCGGGTCGGCCGGGTAGTCGATGGCGCCGTCGCCGTCGTTGTCGCGCCCGTCGTTGCAGGCGAGGTCGGTGTCCTCGGCGATCGGCTCGTCCTCGGCGCCGGCGCTGGTCAGGCAATTGGGGTCTTCGCGGTCGACCAGACCGTCGTCGTCGTCGTCGAGGCCGTTGGAGCAATTGCCCGTGGCGCTGCGTCCGATGCCGTCGGGGGACTCGGCGCCGCGGGGTCCGTAGCATTGCAGATCTTCGCGATCGATCTGGCCGTCGCCGTCGTCGTCGACGCCGTTGGAGCAATCGAAGGTCAGGCCGACGCGGCGCGCCTCACAGGGGGCAGCGTCGCCGTCGATGCACGTGCCGCCGAGGTCGTCGAGCGCCTGCGGGGTCAGCGCGATGACCGAGGCGAAGTTGGCGTCCGAATAGGCCACCCATGCGCGCTCGCCGGCCGGCCCCACGTCGATATCGGCGACCCGTCCGGGCAGGTCGAAGGACTCGCCGTCGGCCTGGGTGGGCACGGGGCCGCATCCCTGGGCGGGTCGGGCCGGGCTGCGATCTCCAAAGTCGCATTCGACGCTCGGGTGGACCCACAGCCGCGACGGGTTGGACAGCGCGGCGACGATCTGGCCGTCGTTGTCGTCCATCGTCGGCGAGACAACCACCTTGCGAGGCGCCGAGTCGAAGACGATCGAGTCGGGCAGCACGTCGAGCACCCACAGGTTGATGACCGATAGCGAGCGGTCGCTCTGGCTGAGCGCGTAGGCGGTCGTGCCGTTGGAGACGGCGACGTCGACCGGCGTGCGGCCAACCTCGATGCCGTTGACCGCGGGGGTCGACGGATCGAGGTCGACCAACCGCGGATTTTGAGGCGGAGATCCGCCCATGTCGCGGTTCATATCGATGACCGAGATCTCGTCGCCGCTCTGGTTGGCGACCAGGCCGATGGCGCCGCGTTCGCCCTCGCCGGCGTCGCACTCACGAATATCCGGGCGCACGGCACCCGGGGTGGGCTCGAGGACGTCCATACACACCGGTCCCTGGGCCAGGCTGAACGAACGGGGGGTCTGGAACCCGCCGGGCGGGGTGGGCGCGGCGTCGTCGCAGCCCACCAGTGGACCGAATAACAATGCGATCAGCCCGAGGCTGGCGATCAACGAGGCGAATCGAGTCGGGCCGGTAGTCATCATCGGGCCTTTTGTCATGAGCGGGCTCTTTGTCATGAGCGAATACGGTGTCATCAGTCAACTCGGTGCGTGTGCGCCGCCGACGAGCGGCTCTCGACGAGGCGCGCTGTATCGGCAAATCCAACGTCGGTGAGTTCAATTATCGAATCTTGCTGGTGACGGTGTGATAGCGCGACAGGGACGGGTTTTGCGGGTCGCGGTGCAGCGGGTTGATATCGATCACGGCCACCGAGCCGCAGCCGGTCTCGGCCTCCGAGCAGTCTTCGACGGTGTTGGTGGTATCGTTAAACAGCGTCACGAAGGCGCGGCAGCGCTCCTGGGCGGTCGAGCAGCCGGAGGTCTCCGGCTCGATGGTGATCTTATAGGGGCTGGCGTCGAGCAGAATCTCGTCGATGATCGTCTCGCTGTCGAGGTCGACTACCTGGATGGACTCGTCGTCGAAGCTGGCCACATACGCCAGGCGCTGGCCCTGCGGGGTGGTGTGCAGCTTGATGTCGGTGGGGGCGTCGGGCAGCGGAATCGAGGAGACGACCTTATGGTCGGTGCCGGTGCCCTCGTCGGGGTCGCTGGGGACCAATTGGATCTTGTGGAGCGCGGCGGGAAGTTGGGTGACCGCGAAGAGTTGGTCGCCGGTCTCGTCGAATTCGAGCGCGCGGGCGTCGACCGGCAGCGGGCTGCCCTGGCTTGTGCGCGAGCGGTTCAGCGCGAACGAGCCGCGCTGGATGATCGCCTCGACCTCGACACCGTCCGGGTCGATGAACGGCTGGAAGATGGCCACGCCGTTGGTGTCGCGGCCGGCCACATATAGATGCTGGGTGCCCGGACGCTGCACGATGGCGTTGCCGCCGGTGATGAGCGGCGCGGTCTGCATCGAGGCCCCCGAGAAGTCGGCGCCGGGCAACGCGATCGAGGCCACCCGCGTCTCCGCGCGCGAGCCGTCGCGGCCGATATGAGACAGGTTGACCACGTCGACCGGCCCCACGTCGCGCTCGACGGTAAACACCGCCAGATCAAAGGGGTCCCAAGGAAGCCGCGAGCCGTCGGACTGATCGGGCACGCGGTCGAGCACGCAATCGGCCGGCTCGGAGGTGCGCTCGCCCTGGTCATTCGTGCAAAACAGCGCCGAGCCGTCGTCGGCCACGTCGAAGGCCACGACCACATCGTCGGCCCGGGCGGTCGCATAGGCCTTCGTCGCGGCCTCGTTGAGCTGGATGGAGCTGCCGAAGGAAGGCATAAACGGCGTGGCCTCCGGCAATAGTTCCAGGGTCTCGGCGTCGATCACGCTGATCGTGCCCCCGGAGTCGGGCCGAAACCGCGCGTCGAAGTTGCTGTTGACCACGTATAGATAGTCCCCGTTGGGGTGGAATTCGACCCCCACCGGGAAGTTGAGTTGGTCGCGCCGGGGCAGCGAGCCCTCAAAGCTATCATTGCAGCTTATCGGCACGACAAGTGCGAGGAACAACAAGCTCGCGAGCGTCAACAGCGGTATGCGCGGTATCATGGGCAGTTCTGGGGTCGGTGGATGTGGGCCGGGCAGGGCACGTTGGGTGAATTACCACCGGCGTTGGTCACAATCAAGTTGGGTTGTCCGGGAGAGCACGTGGGCAGAAGGGCTGCGCGCCGATAGAATCGCAGTAGTAACCCATCATTTGTATCCGAAGACATGTCCTCGACGTCTATCTCTGGCATGCGCATGGCGTGCGACGAGCTTTGGGCAGCATTTCGTTTCGATGTGCCTGTGGAGGTTTTGTGTCGTCAATCAAAAGCGACTGTATGTCGCTCGGGGGAAAGGTTATAATGATTTTGTAGTACTAAGTAGTGTAGCAGGGGAGCAAAGATGGGAGAGCACGAGTTAGATTTTGGTCTCAGCTTGGAGTTGACGGATGTCTCCGAGGCGACCATGAACCAACTGCCCGCACCGACCGGAGACGCCGGATTTGACAGCCCGGACCAGCTCGTCGGTATGCTCGAAGAGTTGCTCGAGATCGGCGTCGAACTCGAAGACGCGGTCAACCATGGTATCGACTACCCCGATGATTACCAGCCCGAGCCGCTGGTCGCCCAGGCCGGTGAGATGCTCGACGCGAGCATCAGGTTGGTCCAGCGCATCGCCAATCACTCCTCGCACCCGCTCGATGAGGCCGCCGATTTCGGCGACGCGCGTTTTGCGGTCTCGATGGCGATCGACGAGCTCGACCGACAGCGTCGGGTCGTCTCCGCGGTCGACCTCGAGGATTTCGGCCGCGAACGCGTTTTGACTATCGTCGCCGGGGCCAAGGGCGTGACGACTCAGGCGTTGATCAACGTCGAGCGAGCCCTGTGCGAGGACAGCCACCGCGAGCCACAACTCGGCGAATTCTTGAGCCTGGAAGATTCGTTGGAGATCCGGCGGGTGTATGGAAAGATGCGCCGGGCGCTGCTCAAATTCGAGCGACACAAGGAGGCGCCTTCCCACGCGGAAGTCGTCGCGCGGCTACGTCGCGCCGGCACCTCCTTCGTCCAACTTCGCGGCCACGACTGCTACCAGAATCTGCGCGTCGAGGATCGTTTTGAATTCGACCGCCTTTGGGACCGCGTATACGGATGGCTGCAGACCGAGAGCGCCGGCGAAAATACCTACGCGGGCTGGCTGATCTGGGAGGATATCCTCAACTTCGTCGAGCTGATCGGCTCCATCAACTTCCAGCAGGAGCTTCGCGAGCACGACACCGCCCTGGCCGGCCGGATGCTCCCCCGATTCGACCAACGCGACGACCAAGACCCGGTCGGAGAAGAACTCGCCGCAGAACTCAGCCGCCTGAGTGGCTACAGTCCCGTCATCGACGCGCTCATCGAGCAGGGCCCCGACGCCAGCGTAGGCGACTGGAGCCAACAGTTGCGCAGCATCGAATACGGTGGCTAAACAAGCACGTAAGACTTGTGACTTACGAGGCGTCTTCGCCTTTCGTGCGGCCATTCACATCCACGCAAAGCTGCGCGCTTTGATTGACGCAAACGGTACAACTCGCTACTTCATGAAGGGACAAAAATGGCTGTCGACGCGCCCTCGTGGCGACTGAGCATCCCCAACACGGAGTACGAGCCATGCGATCGTCCACTCGAATTTGTCTATTCACCTGCACACTTCTGATCTCGATGGGCCTGGCTGCCACGGCGCTGGGGCAGTCCAAGGTCTACGACTGGTCTGACGACACTCGGCCGGTGCTGGTCGTGAACGACACCGGCTTGATCTTCCTGACCAGCGAGAAGAAGCCCGACCGGGTCTATAATTGGAGCAATAAGAACGCCGGCGACGACTTCGACAACGTCTACTTGGTCAACCTGGACGGCAAAGGCGGCAGCGAGGTCGTGGGCGCCGGAAAGCCGACCTTCGTGCTGCACGAAAACGGCGATCCGATGTGGTCGCTCGACAAGGGCTGCAAGCAGACCATCGTGGCCGACTTCGTGGCCGACGACAAACTCGACGTGTTGTGCAACGGCGGCCGCGAGATGAAGTTGTACACCAACGACGGCCAATTCGTCTGGTCGGTGTCGTTGGGCCGCACCATCGAGCACTGCCGGGCGGGCGATTATAACGGCGACCTGAAGGCCGACCTCGAATGCAAATACAAGGGCCGCAATCAGTGGGCGCGCATCGACGCTGAAGGCGAGGTCTTGGAGGAAGAGCTCTCCGAGCCCGAGATCTCCGAGGGCGGCGTCGAACTCGACCTGGCCGCGCCCAGCGACGAAAAAGACGTGCTCGATGGCAAAGAGGGCATCGAGCTCGACGGCGAGGTGCAGGCGGCGCTGACCAAAGACCTCGACGGCGATGGCTCCTCGGAAATCGTGGCCGTGACCGACAAGACGATCTACGTGATCAGCGAAGACGGCAAGGACGTCCAGAAGTTCCCGGCCTCGGCCAAAAAGTACAAGCGCAAGCCCTTCGCCAAGCTCAACAGCGTATACGCCAGCAACTTCTCGGACGACGCGAAAGCCCAGAAGACCGTCGAAGACCTGCAGGACAAGCTGTCCAAATGCTACGCCGGCCGCGTCAAAAAGAATCAATTCGCCGGCACCGGCCAGATCATCCTCAAGGTCTCCGTCGACGAGAAGGCCAAGACCACCGGCGTCGACCGTGTGCACTCCGAGATCAGCGACAAAGCCGTGGAGAACTGCGCCAAAAAGGCGCTAAAGAGCGGCACATACCCCGCCGCCAAAGAGGGCGCCACCGGCACCATCAACGTCAATATGAAGTATACGTTTCGCGACGAGTAACGGGGCTGCAGATCCGGGCCCGATCGCCGTCTCGGGCCCTGGTTGACCAAAGCAAACGTTCTTGGTTCTTGGTAAAGCACTACTGCTCAGCAAGAACCAAGAACCAAGAACCAAGAACAGCTCAGGCGGCGAAGACTCACCAAGACAACGCATAACAACGGGAAGCAACCAGATGACTAAACGCCAACCAATTCGTGCGCCGCGCGGCACCGAGCTTCGCTGCAAGGGCTGGATTCAGGAAGCCGCCCTTCGCATGCTGATGAATAACCTGGACCCGGAGGTCGCCGAAGATCCCGAGAATCTGGTCGTCTACGGCGGCACCGGCAAGGCCGCCCGCAATTGGGACTGCTACGAGCATATCGTCCGCGAGCTGGAGCGCCTCGACAGTGACGAGACGCTCCTGGTGCAGTCGGGCAAGGCCGTCGGGGTCTTCAAGACCCACGAGAACGCCCCTCGCGTGCTCATCGCCAACTCCAACCTGGTCGGCAAGTGGGCCAATTGGGAGCACTTCAACGAGTTGGAGAAGAAGGGGCTGATGATGTACGGCCAGATGACGGCCGGCAGCTGGATCTACATCGGCACCCAAGGGATCCTGCAGGGCACCTACGAGACCTTCGCGGCGGCCGCCCGCCAGCATTTCGACAGCGATCTGAGCGGCAAATTCGTGCTCACCGCCGGCCTGGGCGGCATGGGCGGGGCGCAGCCGCTGGCCGCGACCTTCAACGGCGCGGCGTTTTTGGGCGTCGACGTCAATAAAAAGCGCATCGAGCGCAGGCTCGAGACCGGCTATTGCGACAAGATGACCGACGACCTCGACGAGGCGCTCGAGTGGGTGCTCGACGCCAAGAAGAACAGCGAGCCGCTGAGCGTGGGCCTGGTCGGCAACGCCGCCGAGGTCCACCCCGAGCTTTTGCGCCGCGGGATCATCCCGGACGTGGTCACCGACCAGACCGCCGCCCACGACCCGCTCAACGGCTATGTGCCCGCCGGCTATAGCGTCGAGGAGGCCGACTCCCTTCGCGAGGCCAGCCCGTCGTCGTACCTCGAGGAGGCCAACGCCAGCATCACCCGCCACGTCGAGGCGATGGTCGAGTTCAAGGACCAGGGTGCGGTGGTCTTCGACTACGGCAATAATATCCGGCAGGTCGCCCAGGATAACGGTTTTTCGCGGGCCTTCGATTTTCCGGGATTCGTGCCCGCCTATATCCGGCCGCTATTCTGCGAGGGCCAGGGGCCGTTTCGCTGGGTGGCGCTCTCCGGAGATCCTGCCGATATCGAGCGCACCGACGACGCCATCCGGGAGCTCTTCCCCGAAAAGGAGCACCTGCTGCGCTGGCTCGACCTCGCCCAGGAGAAGGTCCACTTCCAGGGCCTCCCGTCACGCATCTGCTGGCTGGGCTACGGCGAGCGGGTCAAAGCGGGATTGAAGTTCAACGAGCTGGTCAAAAATGGGGAGATCTCCGCTCCCATCGTCATCGGCCGCGACCACCTCGACTGCGGCAGCGTGGCCAGCCCCAACCGGGAGACCGAGGGCATGAAAGACGGCAGCGACGCGGTGGCCGACTGGGCGATCCTCAACGCCATGATCAACGCGGTCGGCGGGGCCAGCTGGGTCAGCTTCCATCACGGCGGCGGCGTGGGCATGGGCTACAGCCTGCACGCCGGCCAGGTCATCGTCGCCGACGGCACCGATGCCGCCCACGATCGCCTCGAGCGGGTGCTCACCACCGACCCGGGCATGGGGATTATTCGCCATGCGGATGCGGGTTATGAGAAGGCGGTCGATTTTGCGCGTGATAATGGGGTGAGGGTGCCTCATTTAGAGGAGTGATTGCTTGCCGGGGTACCCCTCCGCCTCGCTCCGCTCGGCACCTCCCCATGGCGGCTGAATGCCGCCATGGGGAGGAACTTTCAGTGTGATCGCGCAGTGGCTGCTTGCTGCTTCAAAAAGCAACCCACGCGCGATCTAGCGGAAGGTTCCTCCCCAGGTCGAAGACCCTGGGGAGGTGGCTCGCGCGTAGTACAGCGCGAGTCGGAGGGGTACCCCAACAACCCATACATCCCAATCCCCAACCCCCAACCCAAAACCATGAACCCATCCACCTTCCTCATCCACGCCCAACAACTCCTGACCATGCCCGACGAAGCCGAAGCGCTTCGCGCCTACGACCCCGACGGCGACATCGCCGCGCGAGATCGCGAGATCACCGGCGCCATCGACGACGCCGGGGTCTTCGTCGAGGACGGCCAGATCGCCTGGTTCGGCCCATTCGACCAGCGTCCCGACCGGGCGCGCAACGTCGCGACCATCGACGCCGAGTTGGTCACGCCGGGTTGGGTCGATTGTCATACCCACGCGGTCTTCGCCGGGGAGCGCTCCGACGAGTTCGTGATGCGCAATGCCGGGCGGCCGTATGTGGAGATCTTGGAGGCCGGCGGCGGCATCCTCAACTCGGTCGACGCGCTCAGGCAGGCGAGCACCAGCGATCTGGTGGCCAGCCTGCGCGAGCGGGTCTTCGATTCGGTGCGCGCCGGGGTGACGACCATGGAGGTCAAGAGCGGCTACGGGCTGACGACCTCCGACGAGCTCAAATCGCTCAAGGCCATCCAGGCGGTCGCCGACGAGGACGTGCCCTGCGAGTTGGTGGCCTGTTTTCTGGGAGCGCACGCGGTGCCGCGCGAATACCGCGAGCGCCGCGAGGAGTACGTCGACCTGGTCTGCGAGGAGATGATCCCCCAGGTGGCCGAACAAAACCTCGCCGGCTATTGCGACGTCTTTTGCGACCGCGGCGCGTTCAGCTACGAGGAGGCCAAGCGGATCTTGACCACCGGCCAGGACCACGGCCTGATCGCGCGCATCCACGCCGACGAGCTCTCCGACGCCAACGCCGCCCGGCTCGCCGCCGAGATCGGCGCGGCCAGCGCGGACCACCTCGAGTTCACCCCCGACGAGGCCATCGCGCAGATGGCCGAGGCCGGCGTGGTCGGTGTGCTCATGCCGGCGGTGAATTTGTTTTTGGGCACCACCGACCACCTCGCGCCGGCCAGAAAGCTGCTCGACGCGGGCTGCGAGGTGGCCGTCGCCACCGACTTCAACCCCGGCAGCGCCATGACCCAAGATCTGGGGCTGATGCTCACCCTGGCGTGTACGCTGTATAAGATGACGCCCGGCGAGGCGCTTCGGGCGGTGACCGTGGGCGCGGCCAAGGCGCTCAGGCGCGAGGATATCGGCCGCATCCGCACCGGTCAGACCGCCAATCTCACGATGCTGAGCGTCCCGTCGATGAATTATGTGCCGTATCACTTCGGCACCAGCCACGTCAGCGGCGTGGTGCAGGGCGGCGAATTTGCGTATTGGACCGAGCAGGAGACGGTATGAGCCTCGAGACGAGCGAAAATCTCGACGCGGTGCGAGCGTTTCTCGACGAGCTCGACGCGCTCGAGACCGAGCGGTTGGTGGTGCGTTGGGTCGACGAGACTCGCCCGGTTGCCGCGTCCGACGAGGGCCGCGACGAGCAGAGCGGCTATACGGTGGGTCGGGTCGCCCGCGCGACGTTCACTGCCAAGCGAGGCGACGAGGTCGTCCAGGAGACCTTCGAGGACGTGGGCTACGACGAGCTCAAAAAACTCGTCGCTCAATACCCCTTCGAGACGCTGTATCGCAGCGATAATGTGACGCGGTGAAGGCGGGCGCTCATTGCGCCAGAAAATACAAAAACCCCAGCAAAATCAACGCCCCGATCACCACGCCGAGCACCACTTCCTTCCATACACTGGGGCTGCTGGGCCGGCGGTTGGCCGACGAGCTGGGCCGCTGCATGTCGAGTTGGTCGTCGGGCACCAAGGCGTCCTCTTGGCGGCCTTGATTAGCGTAGCCGCTGGCGTCGTTGGAGAATCCGACCGACTGGGCGTGGTCGTCGCGCGAAAATTCGGTGGTCGTGTCGGCCTCCGAGACCGGCTGGTGAGAGCCCGTATTCGAGGCGGCCGCCTCGTTGGAGTCGACCGGGGCCATCTCGTAGCCGGAGCGCCTGTTGGTGGTCGCCGAGTCGGTCGGGGTGACCTCGTAATTCGACCGCTTGCTGGTGGTGGCCGTCGGGTCGGCAGAGTCATCGTCGTCGTAGGTGGGAAAATCCGAGAAGGGATCGATGGAGCGGCGCGGGTTGGGGCCCCGGTCATGATGCTGAGCCGAGCCGCCGTCGGCCAGCTTCTGGTCGACCTGCTGCATCGACGGCAGCCCCAGCGAGTGCGGCGTGGTCATCGCCTCTTCGTCGGCCTGGCCGAATTGGTTGGGCACGGCGACCGAATCGGTGGGCGTGGCCGAGCGGGCCGCCGGCTCGAGGTCGAGCGCCTCGAGGTCCAAGATCATGTCGGTGGCGCTGGCGTAGCGCCGGTCGACTTCTTTTTCGACGGCGCGCTCGATGATATTCGTAAAGATCGAATCACGCACCACCGGCGGCATCTTCAGCGGCTTGTCGGAGGCCTGAAATAAAATCGTGTCGTAGACCGATTCGATCTGCACGACCTTGTCGCCGGTGAGCATCTCGGCCATGATCAATCCCATGGCGTATAGATCGCTGGCCGGGCCGACGTTTTTCTTGTGGACGAGCTCCGGGGCCATATAAGCGGGGGTGCCGACCAGCGTCTTGGCGGCGGTCAAGTCCTCGCTATTGTCGTCCTCGAGGGCTTTGGCGAAGCCGAAATCCAGCACTTTGACGTGGCCTTTGCCGCCGTCGTTGACCAAAAAGATATTGGCCGGCTTGAGGTCGCGGTGGACGATACCCAGCTCGTGGGCAGCTTCAAGAGCAGACAATGTCTCGAGGGTGATGCGCTTGACCAGACGACGGTTCAGGGCGCCGTGGTGGCGCAAAAGGGTCTTCAGATCGGTGCCCTCGAGGAACTCCATGGCCATATACGGCAGGCCCGAGGCCGTCTCGCCGTAGTAGTACACGCGCAGCACATGCGGATGACGCAGGCTATAGATGAGCCGGGCCTCGCGCTCGAAGCGCTGGCGAAGCTCTTGCTCGTCGTGGGGGCCGGGCTTGAGGACTTTGAGCGCAAGAGTGCGGTCTTCGAGCACATCATGGGCTCGGTAGACCGCCCCAAAATTTCCATGGTCGAGCTCAGATTCGATGCGAAACACGTCATCGACAACTTCGCCGACCTCGGGCATCCGAGACATCTCGGCGACTCCCTGGCACGAAAGAACTGACGGCAGCGTCGGCGCCATTGTGCAACAGAAGGGGGCCAGGGTCTAGGTTGCAGGGAATGAATTACACAACTCAGTGCGTTGACCGCACGGAGAGACACAGCTGCTCGCCGGAGATACTTCGGTGGGCGGACTTGCCGTGGGCGACGTCCTGCGCAAGGATAGGGGCCATATCGAGTGGATCGAGCGGCTGTCTTTTGTTCCAAACAATACGAAGCAGGCATGAAAAAACTGATGGACAAGCTCAAGCAGCACGGGCGTTTTCTCGTCGCATTTCTGGCATTGACCGTTGCGTTCGTGCTGAGTGTTCAGTTCAGCGACCGCGGTGTTCAATTCGACCTTCGTAACGCGTCGGTGTCGGCCTCCGAGGCCGAAGACGGCGAGTACGACCTGTCGGCGCTCAAGGTCTTCAATCGCGTGTTGTTGCGCATTAAGGACAACTACGTCGAGCCCGAGCGCATCGAGCCCAACAAGATGTTGGTCGCCGCGCTCGACGAGGTCCAAAACTCCATCGCCGAGGTGGTCGTCGACTTTGTCGACGGCAAAGAAGACCCCTCGGCCATCGAGATCACCGTCAACGGGGACTCGAAGAGTTTCGAGGTCAAGAAGCTCGAGAGCCTCTGGGAGATGAGCTTTCGGCTCCAGAAGACCTTCCGGTTTATCGAGGAACACCTCGAGCCCGATCCCGACCTGGATTTCCGCGAGATCGAATATGCCGCGATCAACGGCATGCTGCACACCCTCGACCCGCACAGCACGCTGCTGCCGCCTCGTCACTACGAGGAGATGCAGACCCAGACCGGCGGTAAATTCGGCGGCCTGGGCATCGTGATCTCGATTCGCGACGGCGAGTTGACCGTGATCAGCCCCATCGACGGCACGCCGGCGGCCAAAAAGGGCATCAAGGCCCGCGACAAAATTGTGCGCATCGGCGACGAGTCCACCGTCAATATGAACCTGCAAGAGGCGGTCGGGATGTTGCGCGGCGAGCCGGGCAGCGACATCGACATCTGGGTGTCCAGAAAGCCGTGGCCCGAGCCCAGAAAATATACGGTCACCCGTGCGATCATTAATATCGAATCCGTCGACAGCGAGCCGCTGGGCGACAAGGTCGGTTATCTGCGCGTCAAGAACTTCCAGTCCAATACCCACACCGACATGGTCAAGCACCTCGAGGAGCTCAAAGAGAAGATGGGCGGCATGCAGGGCCTGGTGCTCGACATGCGCGACAACCCCGGCGGGCTGCTCGACCAGGCGATCAAGATCAGCGACACCTTCGTCAATGAAGGCACGATTGTGAGCACCGTCGGCGCGGGCAATAAGATGCGCGACACCAAGGTGGCCACCAAAGCGGCCACCGAGCCCGACTACCCGATCATCGTGCTGGTCAACGCCGGCAGCGCCTCGGCCTCCGAGATTGTCGCCGGTGCGCTCCAAAACCACGACCGCGCGATTGTCGTCGGTGACACCACCTTCGGCAAAGGCTCGGTTCAGGTGCTCTACGAGTTCAACGACAACTCGGCGCTGAAGCTGACCGTGGCTCAATACCTGACCCCCGGCGACGTCTCCATCCAGGGCCGCGGCATCAGCCCGGATCTGAGGCTTATCCCGGTGTCCATCGCCGACGGTGACGTCGATATGTTCATGAGCGACAACGTGCTGCGCGAGCAGGACCTCAAGAGTCACCTGTCCAACGCCGCGGCGCGCGCTGCCGGCAAAGACGGCGTCGGCTTCGTGCGCTTTTTGCGCCAGCTCGACGAAGATGGTGAAGAGGAAGAGGACTTCAAGGACCCCAACAAATTCCAGGAAGACTTCCAGATCAAATTCGCCCAGCAACTCGTCGCCGCCACCGGTGGGGAGTACGAGCGCGATAAGTTGCTCAAAAAGCTCCAGCCCGAGCTGGCCGAAATCTCCGAGCGAGAGTTGGGGGAGATCCAAAAGAAGCTGGTCAAATACGACGTCGATTGGAGCGCCGGTGACAATCCCGACGAGGCTTCGGTCGACCTCGAGGTGACCACGTCGGCCGACGACGACACCATCAAGGCCGGCGACGAGATCAAGCTCACCGCCCGGGCGACCAACAAAAGCGACAAACCGCTATACCGGCTCAAGGCCATCGCCAGCAGCCAAAACTCGCTGCTCGACGACCACGAGTTCATCTTCGGAAAGATCGCGCCCGGCCAGACCAAAGAGTGGAGCGTCGACATTGAAGTCCCCAAGGACAGCGCCAGCCGTCACGACCGTGTCGACTTCGAGCTGAGCGGGCCGAAATCCTCGTTCGGGGACCCCGTGCAACAGCCGCTACGCATCGTCGGCCTGGATCGGCCTCAATTCGCCTTCGCCTACGAGATCCTCGACGGCAACGGCGACGGGCTGCTCCAAAAGGGCGAAGAGGTCACGCTGCGCACCTTGGTCAAGAACCTCGGCCCCGCCGACAGCAACGAGACGATGGTCTACCTCAAGAATAAGGCCGGTGAAGCGGTCTACCTCGAGAAGGGACGCGTATCGATCGACACCATCGAGGCTGGCGGAGAAAAAGTCGCCGAGTTCACCTTCAAGATCAAAGAGACGCCCGACTCCGACTATATCGACCTGGAGGTCGACGTCTTCGACAACGTCTTCCGCGATTTCGTCCACAAAAAGATCCGGATCCCCCACGCCGCCAGTGATCAGAAGCTCGGAGAGGCCAACGGCCTGGCCACCGTCAAAAAGGGTCCGACCGAGCTGTACTTGGCCGCCTCCGAGCGCGCCGACGTCGCGGCCGTCGCCCAGAGCGGCGCCAAGCTGCCCGTGCTCGGCGAGATGGGCGACTGGCTCAAGGTCGATCTCGACCGGCGCAAGGCGTGGATCAAAAAGTCCGACGTCGACCACGACAGCTCGGCCAGCGGAGAGCTCAGCGGCGTCGAGCGACGCAATCACTTCCAGTCGCCGCAGGTCGAACTCGACCCCGACACGATGATGACCTCGGAGAAGAGCGTGCCCCTCAAGGCCGTCGTCACCGACGACTCGTCCATCAAGGACTACTATATCTTCGTGTTCAACCGCGTCGATCGCACCAACGTCAACACCCGCAAGCTCGACTACACCAAGGTCGGCGACGACCGCGCAGAGATCGCGTCGAATATCCCGCTATTCGAGGGGATGAACCGCATCTCGATTGTGGTGCGTGACGAGGACGGCATGCAGACGACGCAGGACGCGTACGTCTATCGTAACTAGGCAAGGTGCGGAGCGGCTGCTTGCTGCCCGCGGAGCTAGCGCCCGTGCAGCCCCTGGGCTTGCCCAGGGGGCTGGGGTGCGGTTCCTGAATGTGGCACCTAAATGTTATCGCGTAGCAGTCGCTCGACATGGCCCGTGGCGCGCACGTTGTCCTGGATCTCGGTGATCATCCCTTCCTCGTCGATCAGAAAGGTCGAGCGCACGATCCCCGTATAGGTGCGCCCGTAGTTCTTCTTCTCACGCCACACCCCGTAGGCCTCCGCGACCGCCTGGTCGGGATCTGCCAGAAGCGTAAAGTTGAGGTCGTGCTTGTCGCGAAACTTCGCGTGGCGCTCGACCGGATCTGGCGAGACCCCCAGCACCTTCCAGCCCTTTTCTTCGAAGATCTCCAGGTTGTCGCGAAAATCGCACGCCTGCTTGGTGCAGCCCGGCGTCATATCCTTCGGATAAAAATATAAGACGACCTTCTGGCCGCGCAGATCGCTCAGCGAGACCTCGCCCTCGTTGTCGGACGCGAGGGTGAAATCGGGAGCCTTGTCGCCTTCGTTCAAGATCGGATTGGTGCCCATGGGTTACCTCTTTGGGATGGGTGGAGTTTCGGTTGATTCGCAGCCCATGAGATAGGCAAAGGCGGGCGTTTGGGCAAGGCTAGTCTCTCCACCGGTGCCAGACCTTCTGGAAGTTTAAGAAAATAACCGCCCCGATGGATGAGGTTGGGGCGCGCAGGTTTATGCGGCTCGACCGTGCTCCGTCCTCGCCGCGAAGGCTCCGTCCTTCGCCGTAGCGTGTCCGTGAGGTCGCAGCATGGACCACGTTCGGCGCCGACGGAGCGGCGGCCGGCGTCGACGGAGCGAACGCGCCCCTACCCGACGCTTAAATCCTTAAAGCTCCACTTGCCCTGGATGCCAGACCTGATGTAACTAATTCATCGTCGATTTCTCTCCGTCAGATCGTCCAGAAACGCCCCAAATATCTTAACCCAAATCGTCGTTTGGCCCCCTAAATAGAGGATGTATCGATCCCTGCAGGATCCTCATCCCGCAACATCTTGCTGGGCTGACGCATCCTCTATTTGCGCGGCCAAACTACGATTTGGGTTCGGTTCGCTGGGGCGGTCGGGTTGGTTGGGGCTCTCATCTCGGAACATCTCGCTGGGCTGACGCAAGACCCCATCGAGCTTGCCTCGATGGTGAATGAGCTTGACCGCTAGATGGAAGGTTCGTTCCCAAAGACCCCATCGAGCTTGCCTCGATGGTGAATGAGCTTGATTGCTAGGAGCCCATGCGCCACTGGCTCCCAAGCGGATCTCGCGTCAACAGTCTTAGGAACCCGATTCGAATCAGTCACGCCACCACCGCGCTGTGAGCCTAACGGGCTATCTTCAGTTCTGGAAACCCGTGCACCTTTAACCTCAAGCGTTTCACCAAGCTCCTGCTCCTCACGGCGCAAGCCATCGGCCGTTCCGACGAAGGATACAAAATCACCTTTTCCAAGAGGATGATCCAGCAAGTCTTTGTCGGCTCCGCTCGCCGCATATGTGTAATGATTTTCAACTTTTCCGTTCACTCGAGCTCCCAAACTCTCGCCTTTCAAGACTACTTGCGAGCCAACTCGTACGGAAAATGCTCCCCGTCTGAATGCCGTAACTCTCGTTGGCGAGTGAATAGCGATACCGCCGACTGAGATCTTCACGGGATTGCGAGGTTTCTTCTTGCTGCTCCACGATATGATCTCGGACTCCAGCATCCGATGCCGCACCAACTCGAGCTGTTCGATAAGGTGGTCGTCACTCCCATCCCAGGAAACCGCTTCAAATGAGGTGGCAAATAGTGTCTCCAGCTCCTGATGAAACTCGCGTTTAGCATGTACGCGAAAGCCTCCATAGATCGGAAAACGCCCCGACAACTGCGTCCAGCAAATCCCTCCGGGAACTGGAGCTGAAATGGGCCCAGGCTCATATGAGTAGCCAACCGCCCAGTGGTAGTTATGTATCATCTCAGAATCCGCTCGCGTGAGCCTAGCAGCATGGATTGAAAGCCACTTTGATCGACCTTCCCACCCTACCATTTCTCGAATCTCAATTCAGTTCGAGCGCGTCGTCGAGCATGGAGTAAAGCAAGGTCGCTGAAAAGGCGGCGCGCTGCGCGCCAAAAAGGTGGGGAGGGCAGGCACAGCCTGGCTAGCTGCCAAGCTTTGCGTCCAACGGGGCAAGCCCGTTGGAGCGCTAACTGCGAAAACATCGTTGGTCTCACGCGTCGAACGGACCGGCGCGATTGTGGGGCGCGCAGCCTCAGTGCTCGCCGCGAAGGCTCCGCCCTTCGCCGTTGCGTGTTGGTGAGGCCGCAGCATCGACCACGTTCGGCGCCGACAGAGCGGGCGCCGGCGTCGACGGAGCGAGCGCGCCCCAACCTTCGATCGGGCGCAAACGCAAGGTGGGGCGCGCAGCCTCAGTGCTCGCCGCGAAGGCTCCGTCCTTCGCCGTAGCGTGTCGATGAATTCGTGGCATGGACCACGTTCGGCGCCGACGGAGCACGGTCAAGCTGCATAAACGGCGGCCGGCGTCGACTGAGCGAACGCGCCCCAATCTTTGCTGCGCGTACCGCTTGGGGCGCGTAGGCTCCGTCCTCGCCGCGGGAGCTCTGTCTCCCGCCGTAGCGTGTCGCAGTGCTCGAACTACCTAAAAGCCCAGCCCCCAAAACCCATCTTTGTGTTCATCAAACCAGCGTCGCAGCTCTTCCTTGTCGAACTTCGCGTCGTGGATGCTCGAAAACTCCCAGTC
>CAYLTX010000005.1:0-16136 GCA_964386725.1 uncultured Bradymonadales bacterium
GATGTGGCGCACCCGTAGGAGGTCTCGGACACCCGAAACACCCGTCTTAAAGCCTCTCCAACGAGCGCCGACCCCAACTTGGGGCGCACCCGTAGAAGGCCTCGGAAACCCGAAACACCCGTCTTAAAGCATCTCCAACGAGCGCCGGCCCTTACCGAGGGTGCGAACGGCAAACAACGCCGTTCTTACCCCCGGCTACGGTTTGGTTTCTCGCTCGAAACCACGTCCGGGTTCATCCGGGTTCAGCGATGATTCAGTTCGGAATCGACGGCCCGGCGCTGATGATCTCGTCGGAAGCGAAGTCCGAGAACTCTTCGAAGTTATCCTGGAACAGGTGGACCAACCGCTTGGCGGTCTTGTGGAATTCCTTCTCGCTCGGCCAGGTCTTCTGCGGCACGAGGACGTCGTCGGGGACGTTCGGGCACTTGGTGGGGACCTCGACGCCGAAGTACGGGTCGGTGATGGTCTCGACGTCGGCCAGCTCGCCGCCGTGGATGGCGTCGATAATCGAGCGGGTGTGGGGCAGATCGATGCGGTGGCCGATGCCGTGGCCGCCGCCGGTCCAACCGGTGCTCACCAACCAGGCGTTCGAGCCCTGCTCGCGCATCTTCTGGGCGAGGAGCTCGGCGTACTTCGTGGGCGGCCACACCAAGAATGCGGCGCCGAAGCAGGCCGAGAACGTCGCCTGCGGCTCGTCGATGCCCACCTCGGTGCCGGCGACCTTGGCCGTATACCCACTGATGAAGTGGTACATGGCCTGCTCGGGGGTCAGCTTCGAGACCGGCGGCAGAATGCCGAAGGCGTCGCAGGTCAGGAAGATGATGTTGTCCGGATGGCTGGTCACGCACGGAATCTTGGCGTTTTTGACCTTGTAGATCGGATACGACGTGCGGGTGTTCTGAGTGATCGAGGTATCCGAGAAATCGATCTCGCGGGTGTCGGGATCGTAGACGACGTTCTCGAGGACCGACTCGAAGCCGATCGTCTCGTAGATGAGCGGCTCTTTTTCGGCCGACAGGTCGATGGTCTTGGCGTAACAGCCGCCCTCGATATTGAACACGCCGTTTTCGGTCCAGCAATGCTCGTCGTCACCGATGAGGTAGCGGTTCGGGTCGCTCGACAGCGTCGTCTTGCCGGTGCCCGACAGGCCGAAGAATAGTGAGACGTCGCCGCCGGGGCCCTCGTTGCACGAGCAGTGCATCGACAGAACGTCCTCTTTGGGCATCAGGTAGTGCATCAGCGTGAAGATGCCCTTCTTCATCTCGCCGGCATATTGGGTGCCCAAGATGACCATCTCGCGGTCCTCGATGCTCAGATCGATGCTGGCATCGGAGGTCATCCCCTCGGTGTGAGGGTTGGCCGGGAATTTGCCGGCGTTGAAGATGGTGAAGTCGGGCTCGCCGAAGCCGCCGAGCTCTTCTTCGGTCGGCCGACGAAGCATATTGCGCATGAACAGCGCGTGATAGGCACGAGCGCAGACGATGCGCACCTTCAAGGAGTAGTCGTCATCCCAGCCGGCGTAGCCGTCGAAGATGTACAGCTGGTCCTGGGTGTTCAGATAATCCATCGCACGCTGGCGATTGATCTCGAAGACCTCGGGCTCCAGCGGGATATTGATATCCCCCCACCAGACGTCGTCTTGGCTCTGCGGATTCTTGATGATGCGCTTGTCTTTGGGTGTGCGTCCGGTCTTCGCCCCCGAGTAGGCCATCAGCGCTCCCTGCTCGGAGATGGCTGAGCCTTTCTCATTGCGGAGCGCCTCCTCATACAACACTGCCGGAGGGGCATTTCGAAAGACTTTGTCGACGTCGATGCCGTAAGTTTCTTTCAACTTGAGGTCGCTCATGGATACCTTTTCCTTGTTATGTTTAGGCCTGCGCGTGCAGGGAACCTATAACCCCGATTACTGCCGGGTCAAGGGTTGGCGTAGGCTCCCAATCCGGTGTCTGCAGATCCACTAACAGTTGCAACAAGTCCTTGCAAGTCGGTGACTGCTAGCCACGCCGGGGTCTTCGCAGCCACCTCATCGCAACCCGATCCGGGCTACTCTTGATCGATGTCATACTTCTCGAGTTTGTAATAAAGCGCGCTGGTCTTGATGCCCAAAAGCCTGGCCGTCTCGGTCTTGACGCCCTCGGCTTTGTCGAAGGCGCGCAAGATGAGTTGCTTCTCGAGATCCTCGAGGATGTCGGGCAGGCTGCGGTCGCCCTGGGGGATCTCGAGCATCTGGCCGCTTTTGCGGCCGGTGATGGCCGCCGGCAGGTCGTCGATGCGCACCTTATCGCCCTCGGCGAAGACCAACGCATGCTCCATGACGTTTTCGAGTTCGCGCACATTGCCGGGCCACTCATAAGAGCGCAGCGCCTCCAGGGCGCTCGGCGCGACGCCTTCGACCTCGCTTCGGGTTCGCCCGGCGAGCTTGTCGATGAAGTGCGCGACGAGCAGGTCGATGTCGCTGCGGCGCTCCCGAAGCGCCGGCAGGGTGATCGGGATGATATGCAGCCGGTAGAACAAATCCTCGCGAAACTCGCCCTCTTCGACCTGCTCTTTGATATCCTTATTAGTCGCCGTGATCACTCGCACATCGACCTCGACGGTCTCCTCGCCGCCGACCCGCTCGAAGCTACGCTCCTGGAGGACGCGCAGCAGCTTGAGCTGAATGGTCGGGCTGACGTCGCCGATCTCATCGAGAAAAATCGTACCCCCGTCGGCCAATTCGAAGCGACCCAGCCGACGCTTGTGAGCGCCGGTAAAGGCGCCCTTCTCGTGGCCGAAGAGCTCCGACTCGAGCAGCGTCTCGGCCAGCGCCGAGCAGTTGACCCTGATAAACGGGCCGTCTTTGCGGGACGACGACTCGTGAATCGCGCGGGCGACGAGCTCTTTGCCGGTGCCCGACTCGCCATAAATATAAACACTGGAGTCGGTCGGGGCGACCTTGTCGACCATCTTGAAGACCTCGCGCATCGCCTCGGACTCGCCGACGATCTCGAAGTCGTCGAGGTGGCCGGCGTCGCGGCGCAGCATCTCGTTTTCGCTGCTCAGCCGCTCGGTCTCCTTTCTCGAGGCCTTGACCTCGAGCGCCTTGTCGATCTTGGTGCGCAGCAGCGCCGGCGGAAACGGCTTGGGGATGAAGTCGAAGGCGCCCTGCTTCATCGCCTCGACCGCCTTCTCGATGCTGCCGAAAGCGGTCACGATCATCACCAGCGTCTCGGGCTTGTCGGCGAGCACCCGGCTCAACACCTCCATGCCACCGATCTCGTCCATCTTCAGATCGGTGATCACCAGATCCGGCTCGCGCTCGGCAAAGGCCTCCAGGCCCAACCGGCCGTTGGCGGTCGCGTGTGCCTCGTGCCCCATGCGCTCGACCACTTGCGTGATGCCTTCGCGGAGGGTGTCGTTGTCTTCGATGATGAGTATGTGGGCCATGTTATAACTCTCGTGCGTGATCTAGTCTTTGCGATCGTGTGTCGAGCGGCGATCGCTTCCGAGGGTGCGAACGGCAAAAAGCGCCGTTCTTACCCCCGGCTACGGTTTGGTCCCCCGCCCCGACGACCCATATGGACAAATTGGCGTAAGCTCAAACCGTAGCCGGGGGTAAGCCCAGTCGAGGCGCCTCCAGGCGCACTCGACGTAGCGCACCCTCGGTAAGGGCCGCCGCTCATGGATGTTCGATTCAACTTCACCCAAGCCAGCCCTCGGGCACCTCCGACTCCCCCGAAACATCCTCATCAAACGGAATCCGCAAACGCACCTCCGTCCCTTCACCGGGCTCGCTGTCGATCTGTAGTGTACCACCATGTTGGTCGGCGATCTGCCTGGTCAGCGCAAGCCCCAACCCGCTGCCCTTTTCTTTGGTGGTGTAAAAGGGTGTCAGAATCTCGTCGATCTTTTCCTGGTCGATGCCCGGCCCGTCGTCGCGCACGACCAGCTCTCGGTGGTCGTCGCCGGCGCGGCGCACGGTCAACGAGATCGTGCTGCCGCCGTCGCAGGCCTGGTGGGCGTTTCGCACCAGGTTGATGGCCGCGCGCCGGAGCTTTTCGCGGTCGGCGGTCAGCTCGAGCTCGTCGTCGACGTGGACCTCGAGGGCGCAGCCCGCCTCGTCGACCTCGCCGACCAGAAGATGGGCGACCTCGTCGGCGAATTCGGCCGCCGAGAAGCGCTCGCGCTCGGTGGGCATGCGCCGGGCGAAGTCGAGGAAGTCGCTGACCACCTTCTCCAGGTAGTTGAGCTCGCGCTGGACCTTGGCGAGCTTGTCGAGCTTTTGGCGGTTGTGCTCGTCGTCGGGCTCGTCCTCGAGATCTTCGCGCAGCAGCCCGCAAAATAGCTCCATGCCGCCCAGCGGATTGCGCACCTCGTGGGCGATGCCCGAGAGCATCATCTGCATCTGGCGGTCGCGGCTCAGGATATTTTGGCGCATCTCCTCGAAGGAAGCGGCCAAAAAAGCGATCTCGTCGCCCTCGCCTTGGGAGTCGGCGTCGGCGTCGACCACGGGCTCCCGGAAGTCGCCCTCGCCCAGGCTGCGCGCGGCGTCGACCAGGCGATTGACCGGTCGCACCAGCGCGCGGGCGAAGAGCGTGCCGGCGAGAATCACCAGCAGCAGCCCGATCGCGCCGAGCACGGTCAGCCCGCTGGCGAAGCCGCGAAGCAGCTCGAAGTACTCGGCGCTCCCCTCGACTCCCACCGCGGCGACCACCTCGCCGTCCTGGGTGATCGGGGCGTAAGCGGTCTTGTAATAGATGCCCTGATTGTCCTGGAAGAGCACGCTGCTGGTCGCCTCGGCGGCCTCGAAGGTGCGAGCGATCTCGAGCCGATCGGCCTCGACCTCGTAGAGCGGCTGGCCGAACTCGACGTCGGCGCGGGTGTCGACCAGGCTGGCGAGTTCGGCGTCGACTAAGAAGATCCGCCGCACACCGGTCGCCTCACGAGCGCGCTCGAGCTTTTCTCGCAGGCGCTCGAGCACGCGCGCCTTCGACGGATCGAGCCGGGCGATCTGAGCGGCCTCGATGCTCTCGGACATATCCGCCGACAGCGTCTGGCCCACCGATATCAGTCGCTCGCCGAGCTCGTCCTCGAGCCCCTGGCGCGCCGAAAAGTACGCCAGGAAGCCGTAGACCAGCACAATGACCAGCGTCGGCACCAAGAAGACGCCGATCAGCTTGTTGCGAAGCGAGGTGCGAAACAGCCTCATGAGTCTCACGCGCCATATATAGCGGGGTTGTCCGGCTCACATTAACAGCCGCCGGAAGCGATGTCATAGCCCCTATCAGCGACGCCCCCGAGTAATTGACACTGCCGAGAGGCGGGGATAGACTCGACTGAGCTTAGTTTAGCACACCGGAAACCAAGACCTCATGGCTTCGTCGGACAAAAATCCGGTCTCCGCTGCCCAATCGACCGCCGACGACAGCGACGGTTCAGCGAGTAGTGAAGGCAAGGGTACAGCCTCACCCAAGTCGAAAAAGAAGACTCTGATCGGCTTGGGTAAGTTGCGCAAGTCGCTCGAGAAGGCCTCTTCGGGCAAGAAGGGCAAGTCTCTGCGCATCCCGAAGCCGCCCTCCAAGAAAGAGAAGAAGACTTCGCTGGGCCTGCCCAAGCCCGGCTCGGACGACGCTGGAGACGACGCCGCTCGAGACGATGGCCAGCAGGAGCCCGCCGAGCAGGAAGAGGTCCGCTCGACGCTGACCCTCGATCCCGACGAGCTCGACGAGTTCGACGGGCTCGAAGAGAACTCGGCACCGGCGACGATCGCCGACTCCGAGCTTGCGGTCATCGACGACGCTGACATCGTCGAAGAGGACGACTGCCCGCCCACCGACCGCATCGAAGCGACCGACCTCATCGAGGACGTCGAGCTCGACGCCGACGGGGCCCCCGACGGTGAGATGAAGGCCGAGGCCACCATGCTCACCGACAGCCCCTTCGAGGCGTCGGGCAAACAGAGCTTCGGCGCCGAGCCGGCCGGGGCGTCCAGCGATGTGAGCGACGATGATTTCGGTGGCGACGCCACCATGATCACCGACTCGATGCTCGGCGCGCAGCCAGAGGAGCTCGACTCCGCCGAGGAGGCCTTCGGCGGCGACGCGACCCTGGTCACCGACTCCCTGCTCGGCGTCGATCCGGACGACCTCGACGACTTCGACGACGACGACAAGACGACCGTCTCGATGGTGGGAAGCCCGGCGCTCGAGCTCGAATCTAGGCCGAATAAGACATCGCCACCGGGCAAGTCTTCGACGCCGGCCAAGAAGACGCCCCCGACCGATCGATCCGCTTCTGGCAGACAAGCCTCCGTCGCCCAAAAGCCCAGTCCCACCCCGGAGACGCACAGCACCAACCCGCGCCCGCCCGAGGCCGCCCAGAGCCGCTCGGCGCCGGATCACTCGAGCGAGCTTAGCCAAGAGGGGATGTTGAGCGAGGACTCCGAGCCCGGCGAATTCCACGCCGAGGCGACCGAGGTCTTCGACAGCCCCTACGAGAACGAGGCCCTGGTGCCCAGGCTGTCGGTGCTCAGCGGCCCGGCGACCGGCCAGGAATTTCTGCTCAATAAGAAGCGAAATACCATCGGGCGCGGCAAGAATAATACGATCATGATCTCGGACCTGGCGATGAGCCGCCAGCACCTCGAGATCGCCGAGAATAACGACCAGAGCTATACGCTCATCGACCTGCAATCGGCCAACGGCACGCGCCTCAACGGCACGGCCATCGAGGAGGCCGAACTCATGCACGGCGACCGCGTCGAGGCGGGCAAGACCGAGGTGCAATTTGTCATCCCCGGCAACCGCCCACAGCAGCGCTCGCGCAACCGGCGCATCGTGCCCAAGCGAGACGTGAGCACGCCCGGCCAAAACCACACCATGGTGCGCAAGGTGGGCGCATCAGGGGCCGACGACGACAGCACCACCGATCGCATCCTGACCTACGTGATCATCGGCGCGGGCGTGCTCAGCCTGTGCCTGATCGGTGCAGCCTTGGTCCTGTATTTCAACGACGGCTCGACCACCAACGAGCCCACCACCGCCCAGGCGAGCGCCGCCGAGACGCCCCAGGCCCAGGTGAAGTATCTGGAGGGTGTCGAGAAGGTCAAAGAACGCGACTGGGCCCAGGCACGGGCGATCTTCGAGCAGGTAGCTGCGGCGGAGCCGGAGTTCCCGGGCGTGCAGGCACAGCTGACCCGCATCGATCGCGAAGAAGCCGCCCTCGACAAACTCGAGCGGGCCCGAAAGGCGCTCGAAGATGGAGAACAAAAAGAGGCCGCGCGGGTGGCCATGTCCATCTCCAACGAGACCGCCTACTTCGAGGAGGCCCAGGACGTGGTCCGCAAGACACGCCAGCACCGCGTCGCCGAGCTCTACGAGAAGGCTCAGGAGGCCGTCACCGACGAGGAGTTCGACACCGCCGACGACCACCTCACTGCGCTGCTCGAGGAGGTGCCCAACCACAAAGGCGCCCTCGAGCTGCGCGAGACGATCGAGGCCGCCGAGCGAGAAGCCGAACAAGAAGCCGAGCGAGAAGCCGAAGAAAGACGCGCGGCCCGACGGATCGCCAGGCAGAAGCCCACCCCAGGCTCGTCGACGTCAAATGATGATTGGCTCTCGGCCAGCAGCGGGTCGAGCAATACATCGTCGAGGTCGGCTACGCCCAAAAAGGTCAACTTCACCAAGGGCTTTCGGCTCTATAAGGGCGGCGACTTCAAGGCCGCCGCCGCCCATTTTCGCGACATCGCCTCGGGCGCCAGCGGTGGGCTAAAGACCCGCGCGGACACCGCCGCCAAGAATATCGTCCAATTCTCCTCGACCTACAGCCGCGCCGAGCGAGCCTTCGACGCCGGCGCCTGGAAGACCGCCATCGACGCACTCGGCAAGGCCAAACGCGCGGACCGCTCGGTGGCTCGCAGCGGCTATTATAGCCAGGAGATCGGCTCGAAGCTGGCCACCGCCCATGCCAAGCTCGGCCTGGCTCAGGCCGCGCGGGGCAACTTCTCCAGCGCCGCCCATCACTACAAGAAGGGCAAGAGCCACGGGTCGAGCTCGGAGCTCAACTCGCTGCGACGCGAACTCTCCAACCAGGCACGCTCGCTGTATATCCAGGCCGCCAACAAGCGAAAGACCGACCCGGACAAGGCCGCCGAGTTGTGCCGCCAGATCACCTCGATGGTCCCGTCGAGCAATTCGATGCACGCCAAAGCCACGAAGATGCTCGAAGAGCTCAAATAAAAAAAGCGGCCCTCCGCAAAGAGGGCCGCTTCGATGCTCTTCAACTTACTCAGCCGAACACAGCCTCAGCCGAACACAACGATCTATTCTTCGCTGCGCTCCGAAAGCACCTTGCGCACCTTGAACTCGAGCTCGTCGAAGTCGAACGGCTTGTCGATATAATCATCGGCGCCAAAGAGCGGCGAGGTCAGCTCGTTGTTGGTCGGGCCGATGGCGGTCAGCATGATGATGCCGACCTTGTCGAAGGTCTCCTCGCGCTGGCGGACGTATTTGGCGACCTCCCAGCCGTTGAGCTCGGGCATCATCACGTCCAAGATGACCAAATTAGGCCGGTGCACGATGATATTTTCGAGGGTCTCGGCACCGTCGGCGCTCTCGATGAGCTCGCAGTCCATCGTGTCGAAGTGGGCGCGCAACAGCTTGCGGATCTCGGCGTCATCGTCGGCCACCAAGATCAGCGGCCGGTCGCGCTCTTCGGGCTCCCCATACTGCGAGGTGGTATTCTCGAGAGCTTCGTCAATATCGATGTCGTTTTCGTCGTTTGTGCTCATATATCGCTCCGCAGAAGAACGCTTCGGCCCGCAGACTGCCCAGCCGAGAACCGCGCGTAGATAGGTCATCATTTCTGAGGCAGAGTAGGTCCGCCGCTCAAAAAGTGTCAAGCAGTACAACCCGTCGGCGAATATTCGCCGACTGTCGATCAGCGGAGCAGTGACTCGAATAGTCGTGCAGTTCGTCTACGTCTACGACCACGCTCACGACCACGACCACGGGTAAAGGCGTGCGACGAAGGCTCTCGCCGTGGGGAGACAGGCCGGTGAGCGAGGCACGGTCACTCTCCACTCCAATTGCGGAGGCGCCGCGTAAATCCCAGGGCCCACAGCCCAATCAGAACAAAAAATACCATCGCACCGCTCGAGCCCGGTGAGGCGCTGGCGCAGCCGCATCCGCTGTCGCGCTGGCCGGAAGCCGCGCCGGCGTCGCCGGCTGCGTCCTCGTCCGGATAAGCGCCCACATCGGCTCCGGCGTCCGTTCCAGTGTCCGTTCCAGTGTCCGCTCCAGTGTCCGCTCCGGCATCCGTACCGGCATCTGTACCCGCGTCCCCAGCCGTCTCGCGCGGGTCCACCGTGACCTCGATTGTGCGGGTGGTCGTCTGATAGCTGTCGTCGGCAGTCAACTCGAGCTCGTGCGTGCCGTCCTGGTCCGGCCTAGGCCGCCACAAGAACTGCCCGCCGAGCACGTCGATGGACATGCCGGCGAGTCTCGGGTCGACGTCGTAGGTGATGCGGTCGCCCTCGGGATCTTCGGCGGCGACTCGAAACGACAGCTCGGAGCCCACCCGCGCGGACAGGCTTCCCTCGGGCGTCGGCTCGACGAAGACCGGCGCCTCGTTGGGCACCGTGATGTCGACGGTGGCCGTATCAGTGTTACCATAGGGGTCAGTGACCGAGAACTCGAAGGAATCCGTCCCCACGAAATCCCGACCTGGCGAGTAGGTGACTTCCCGCGAGCCGAAGCCCAGCTCGCCGAGCTCGCCGTCGGAGGGCTGGGAGACGATGGCGTAGGTCAGCGGATCGTCATAGTCGTCCGAGCCGGTGAGCGTGATGTCCACCGCCACGCCCTGCTCGGTGGTCACCGTCTGCGCGTCGGCCGTCGGTGTGGGGTTGGGGCCGCCGTAGAAGACATATGATCCATTTGGACGGCTACTCGGGATAACGATATCATCGTAGCCATCGCCGTTGACGTCGCCTGCACTCGATAGATTCTCTCCTGCAAACTCTTGGTTAACATGTTGTTGGTTCCAGGCCGCGGGTTTGACAAAGCCAGTCGGCGATCCCTGGAAAAGCCAGACGAATTGGTAGCCAGTCGAAGTGGGTGAGGAACGCATGGACAGCAGAATATCATCGTGACCATCCCCATCGACGTCGCCAGCGTGCGAGAGCGGATAGTAGCTAATTACCGTGCCGAGTACCGTTTGAACAAAATCATCGGGAGTCGAGGCGAGTCCGTTGGCCGAACCGAAGAAGACGAAGACTTTTTCGTCGAGGGCGCCGCCTTCTCCGATGTCGGCTCCGCGCACGATGACATCATCGTAGCCATCGGCGTTGACATCGCCGGCGCCCGAGACCGCCATTCCGAAATTTGCCGCTGTCGATCCCTGGGGTTGAGTCTGTGACCAGCCCGGGGTGTCCTCGAGCCCGGAGGCCGAACCGTGAAAGACGAATGCACGGCCGGTGCCGGGCGTATTGCGATCTTCCCAGCCATTCCACATCGCGCCGATGATGATGTCGTCGAAACCATCCCCGTTGACGTCACCGGCGCCCGTCGCCGTAAATCCGAACGCGGAGCCCGAATCGCCCGATTTTTGCCAAGATGCGGCGGCTGAAATACCCGACGCGGAGCCCAGGTACAGATACACTCTTCCGACGGAATCGAGCCGTGCGGAAAGGAAATTATTATAACTTTTCCTTGCCCCCGGCGTCGCCACGATGATGTCGTCATATCCATCGCCGTTGACGTCGCCGGCACCGGCGACCACCGATCCATAGTGGGAGTCGGCTTCATCACCGGTCCATACCGGTGTTGTCGAGAGGCCGGAAGCCGAACCGAGATATACAAATGCCTTTCCGTCTGAATAGCCACCAGAGACTTGTTCTCCTCGATTGCCGACGATGACATCGTCATAGCCGTCCCCATTGACGTCGCCTGCACCGGCGACAACGAGACTACGATCCGTAGGCCAATTTTGAGAGGCCGCATCCACCGACCAAACGGGGGTCGGTGAGATGCCGGATGCCGAGCCGTGGTAGACGTGAGCAATGTCAGGTCTTCCGGCGATGACGTCCTCATAGCCATCGCCATTGACGTCACCCGCAGCATCAAAATGCGAATGCGATTGTGCCAGTTGAGTGCTGGTGGCGAATAATGGAGGGTTGTTCGAGGGAGGCGCTGCCTGTGAATCTTGCGGATGCAATCCGAGTACGCACAAGCAAAATACGGCGTGCGCGAGAAGCCCACTTGTCACTCCGGTTCTGCGAAACACTTCGTCCATTATGCTCGACATTTTTTACCTGCGGAAAATGTGCGTCATTGAATCAAGTCGATGAATGGTGTCTCGCCGATTTCCATCTCGCAAACCGCCAGTGGCCGCATGCCGCGCCGATGACATGCGAGGGTAGGCAGCCACTGACGGTTGAGCTGCTCAAGTGTCTCACGGGTCAGTGAGACACTTGAAACAATGCGCTTACGGATTCATCAACTGATACGAGACGAAGAAGTCGTGTCCGCCAGGAAGAGTGGGTGCGGTTGTGGCAAAACTAATGTTGCTACCTTTGGTTGGACCTCCCACGACAATGAGGCGAGATTGCGAGTCGATGGCAACGGCCTCTCCGGAATAGGCTTGCGTGTCGTAGTTGATTGTGTTGTCGCTGAAACGAGGCGTGGAATCGACGTCATTGACCGCCCACGCGTGAGCAAATCCGGTGTCGATGCATTCGCCACTAGAACCATCGCAGGCCCTTCCCGTAATGGCGACCAAATAGTCCGTGGCGACGATATCGTGGGCACGATCAATGTACCAATCAGCGTCCGGTCCACCGATTCGACCTGATTGCGCCCATGTATGGAAATCGGCTTGAAGATCCAACGCATCATTGTATGCAACAATGAACCAATCCCGATTGTCCCCATGGTTTTCATCAGCTTTCAGCGGGTCGCCGAAAGGATTTCCATCTCCAAGCCCGCTTCTGTCCAACTCACCTTTGAAACTACCGGTGACGTAAAGCCTACCAGAAGGCGAAAATGCGGCGGCCGTTGCGAATTCTGTATCGTACGCGGCGGATGCCGATTCGCTATACAGCGAATCAAATGTTCCGTTGTCGAACGAATGAGTCTGAACAAACACACTCGAGTTGGTCGCTGTCGGTGCCGGATCGCCATCGAGGCTCGTGTGCTCCTTATCGTAATTTCCGACAACAGCGAAATCCCCCGTGGTGTAATCTACCGCGACATCTTCCGGGGCGTTCGTGCCCGATCCGCCGAAGGTATCTCCCCACAATTCTGCGCGATCACCTTTCGCATTATCGATGGTGCCCCACCTCAGCACGAATGTCTCAATTCCGTCGCCCGGGACCAGCGGTGTGTTAGCAAACGGGAAGTCGGTGTCGTGAGAGCCGGTTGCGACGAGGTTGTCATCTTCATCAACGCCGATCGCCACAATTGTTGTTTCATGACCGCCGGAGGCGAGCAACTCGTCGGCCCACACCTGCTGAGGTTGCCCGGTTGCGCTATCTTCAACGACTTCATAAACACCGCCCCCATAGGCGAACTCACCGGAGTAGATGTCCCAGGGCTCGACGGTCCGCTCATTGGCTACGAGGACATGGGTTTCGCTCCCAATAACACTTACCGCGACGTCATGAGCAACATAGCCCATGCGAACGCCTGGTTCGGTCTCGTCACTCTTCCAAAAGTACTGCCAATCACAACTTCCACCCTGGTCATACTTGACGAGAAAGCTGTCGTTATAACTAAGCTCCGGGTTAGCCACAGGACCGCATCCGAAGTCCACTTTAGTATCTGACGAAATGTAACCGACCACGTAGACTTCGTCGTCCGGCCCAACCTCGGTTGCCGTCACCTCCCAATAAGCCCCCCAACTACCGGTAGCCGCGGGCGCCCTACTCCATTCGTGACTCGTACTCAGCGCTTGGCCGCGAGTGACAAACGACTCGTCCTCTCCTGCGTCAACGGGTGCGTCACCACAACCGCTCGCGACTAAGGCAATCAACATCAGAAACAGCGTACGAATTAATACTTTCATCGTTCCCCTCAAATTAAGGCACTGGGTGAATGTGAGCAGCACACTAGGGGACAGCAGGCCTCGACGCAAGGCCAATTCGTCTACATTTGTCACCCGCCAAACCGAACCACGCTGAATTCACATCAGTTACAGCAGCCTGTCGGCCGTCGAGCATGTGGCCAAACGGCGCTGATCAACGCCCCATACCAGCGCAAAAAGCAGCCCCTGTCGCTCATACCTTCGAGTCACACCTCACCCAAAACGCTGATTGCAAAGAACTCACCGTCAGCGACTGATACCAACATAGCGTCATTTGTATACACTTATCTGTGTGATCCGTGGGTAGAATAATCGAAGTGGTCGGTTCGCAACGCCCAACCCCACGTTCCCTCCATTCCGTTCCGGTCACATGAGGCTACAAAGGCGCCCTAAACAGCAGGGCGCGACGCTACGCCTATCGGCTCCGCTCATCGGGGAGCTTTCGGTGACCATTCTGGGCTTCAGAGATGTGGGTAACGATGAGGACAAGCCGCGCCGGGGCGGTTTCCATCCCGAACTGTGAAGAAGTCTGTGGCTTCAAGCATTGAGCGAACCTGGGCGAAATTGACGCCGGCCCCCGGCTTGACTACCCTCGGGACTCGACTCCGCAAAGAGAGCTATCCCCCGTATGTACACGAAGTTATCAGCGCTCCTGACCGTCTGTCTGCTCGCCGCGGCCGCCGGATGCAACCTGACGCTCGACGTCGAGGAGTATCCGTACCGCGCCGCGGGGGACGTCGATGGCCAGACCGACGCCACCGTCGCGGACGCCGAGCCCGACGCAGCGGACACGACTGATAGCGCCGATGCGGCCGACGGGACTGATGGCCCAGACGCCGACTCCAAGCCCGGTGAGCCCCATCTGATCTTTACGGAGGTGATGCCCGATGTGTCCACGCCGCCCGAGACGAGCGTGGAATTGGGCGAGTATATCGAGGTCAAGAATGTGGGTACGGCGCCGGCCGATCCTCGCCGGATCATCATTCAGCTCGCCGGCAGCAACCGACGCATTCAGGTCGACGCCTTTCCCACCGATCCCGAGGAGCGCCGGGTCTTCGAGGCGCTGGAGCCCATCGAGCCGGGCGGCTACTTCGTATTCGTGCGCGAGGACCACGACTATTACGGGCTGACCGACGATTTGCCGCCGGGCAGCTTCTACGAGTATGGCCGCTGGTTCGACGCGGTGCCGCTGTCGAATTCCTCGAGGCGGCTGCAGCTGGCTTACCGCGCCGCCGAATTCGAGCTCGAGGCGCACGACGCCATCGAGTGGGCCTCGAGCAAACTCATCGATCCCAACGGCGACTCCACCGCCACCTTACCGGTGCGTGAGGATGTCGCCTGGGGCGTCCACCCCGACCACGAAGATCCGGCTAGCAACGACGACCCGGCCCACTGGTGCTACCACGCCGACACCGTCGGCGCCGGCGTGGTCCAAGCGTCGCCCGGCGCTGCCACCCCCAGCGACTGTAGCCGCGAATAACAACTGCGCAGGGCCAATTACATTTGCTTGCGAATTTGCTCGACCACCTCACTATACGAGGTGTTCTCGACGACCTTGCTCATCAGGTCGGTATATTTCTCGACCAGGTCGGTGCGGCCCTCGGAGCGGTAATGCTCGAGGATCTCGTGCAACTTCACGTAGGTGCGCTCGCTGTTGACGAAGTATTCGGCGGCCAGAATCGTCGCCTGGATACCGGCGCGGCTGACCGAGGGCGCCTTGGCCTCGAATTGAAACTCTTGGTCTTCACTGTTGATGATACCCACGGTGGCCACGGCTTCGGCCTTGGTGGCCACATCCGGGCTATCTTCCCCGGAGATGAGCCCCTCGATGGAAAACTCCGAGAAGCGAATCGACTTCAGTGACGGATAATCGTCGGCCATCCGCTGCTTGAGCCCGTCGAAGAGCGCGTCGATGACGCCCACCCCGCTGCCGCCGACCTCGAAGCCGTCGGCCTTCTGGTCAGACAGCCGGCAGCGAATGCTGACGCTGGCCTCGTCGAGATCTTCTTCCAGTGTGTATCGATGCACAGTGAGCTGAAGATAATCCTCTTGGAGAATCTCCTTCATCAAACCGATCATCTTTTTTTGCTTGTCGTACATAAAACGTATCCCCTTGGGTTGATTCGCGCTCGCATGCCACCCGGCGCGAGCTACTGCTGACGCTGACTTCAATTTAGTCTACACTACTCGACCGTGCTCTCTGTCAAAGATTCGCGCCTCATTTTGATGTCAAACATCGCGACGCGCCTATGAACCATAGCCGACCCCCTCATCACCACGATGCACCCGATCTTCATGCATCGCAAGACCCCGCAGCCAAAGTCGACGCCGTCGTCCGGGAGGGGTCGACCTATATGACCGACCCTCAGGCCGAGCAGATGTGTACGACATTCGCCGACGGGCTGGAGAGCGGCATCGGTTATTCGCGCATCCTCGACATCCTCGAGCGTCAGAATTTCGACAAGAAAACCGTCGGTCGACTGCGTGAGGCGCTGCTCGAGCGCGGCGATATGGTCGGCGAAGCGCTGGCTCGCTATGGCGTGCTCGATCCCAACGCCCGCAAATTGATCCTGGTCGCCGAGGAACAAGGCGTGCTGCCCGAGACCTTCGAGCAGCTCGCCGAGATCTACGGCACGCGCTACAAGCGCAAAAAAGATTTCGCCATGTCGATGATCGAGCCGATCATCCTGGTGGCGCTCGGGCTGATCGTCTTCGGCAATATCATCGACAGCAATCTCGTCGAGTTGGCCTTCTCGCCGGACACCCGCGAGCAACTCCAGCATATTCTGGTCGAGTCGGTGTTGGAGTCGGCGATCTTCGGGTTGGCCTGCTTCACCGGCTTTTTTGCCTGGCTGAACTTGCCGGTCGACTTCGCCCCCCGCGGGTTATTCGCGCGCATCTGGATGAGGATCCCGGTGGTAAGCGAACCGGGCCGGCTCTTTTCGATTTCGCTGTTTTGCCGCTACCTGCAGCAATCCATCGACGCCGGAATGACCGTCCTGCAGGGGCTCGAGCTCGCCGCTGAGGCGGCCAACCACCCGGGGATTTTGGATCATTATAAGAAAGCGCAGCAGCGCATC
>CAYLTX010000005.1:16146-23499 GCA_964386725.1 uncultured Bradymonadales bacterium
GAGGGCCACTCGCTGGCCAAATCGCTGTATGCGATCCGCGCGATGCCCGACGAAGTGCTCGAGAACGTCGATATCGGCGAGGAGGCCGGCCGCCTCGACGAGCGCCTGGATTACCTGGCCAAGCGCTACGACGAGCGCTCCGTCGAGAGCTTCCAAAACCGCATGAAAGCCTATACCTGGGTGTTGCGCTACGCCATCATCGTCTTGGTCATCGGCGGGGTGTTCATCTCCATCGCCAACCTCGACGTGCTATAAGGCGGGCTTGAGGCTTGGGGCTTGAGGACCAGCAAAAGCCCCAAGCCCGCAGTTCCCCAAGCCCCAAGGCAAAAGCCTCAACCCTGCCGTTCCCCAAGCCCCAAGCCTCAAGCCCGCAGTTACTCCGCGCAGGCTCCCTGTCCCACATCGATGATGCGAATGGAGCGGATGGCGTCCTCCTCACCGGTGATGTCGCGCGCCTGTGCGACCAGGTCGGCCAATTGCTCTCTGTCCAGCGGACGATCGAGCGCGTTGACGTCGTAGGCGACGCCGTAGCGCGGAAAGTCGCGGTGGCTGGACTGCAGGTTGCTCAGGCCCGCCTCGAAGATGCAATCGTCGACGGCCTTTTTAGTACCGCGCACGTCGCTGTGGGACACCGTCAGGATGACGTCGGGATCCTCGGCCTCCACGCCGACGCTGTGGCCGGGGCTGAAGACGGTGTCGCGGATCGTGCCGTAGCAGTCGAAGAGTTGCGTGGTCGTCGAGACATGCTTGGCGATACGCGGCTGGGCTTCCTGGGTCGCCGCGCCGATATGCGGGGTGTTGTAGATCCGCTCGTTGTCGGCGTACGGGTTGTGCCAGCTGTCTTCTTTATTGCCCGGCTCTTCCGGATAGACGTCGACCATCGCGAAGTGGATCTTCTCCTCATTGACCGCGCGGATGAGGTCCTCGGGCGGGTACAAAAAGCCGCGCGAGGCGTTCAGAAAGATGCGCGGGCTGTTCTCGCCGCGGTCGGCGCCCAGCTGCGAGAAGTGCTCCTCGTAGCTCAACAACGACTCGTTGGATTGGCCACGGTGGTCTTCGGCGGACACGTGGACGGTCACGAAGTCGCCCTTGCGAAAGGCCTCGCCGATGCTGTCACAGGCGTTCCACCCGAGCGTCTGGCCCACCTCACGGGGCACCTCGGCGCTGTCGTAGAAGTTGACGTCCATATGAAAGGACTCGGCGACCTGGGCGACCTGCTTGCCGATATTGCCCAGCCCGATGATCGACAGTGACTTGCCGCGAAGCTCGTAGCGGTGCCGGTTGTCCTTGGTCCACTGGTGCTGCTTGCTCTTGTCGACCGAGTCGTAGATACGCCGGGCCATGGTGATCATCTCGCCGAAGACCATCTCGACGACCGACCAGCCGTTGCTGATCGGATCGTTCATCACCTGGACACCCTCTCGGGCGCAGGCCTGCTTGTCGACGGAGTCGTCGCCGATGCAGCAGAGCATGATCGCAGCGAGGTTCTCGGACGCCTGCAGCACGCGCTCGTTGACGATAAAACGGCTGCGCTTGTACAGCAGATCGTGCTGCCCCTCCTTGAGGATCTCGATGACTTCGTCCTGGTCCTGGGTCTCGCGCCGGTCCGGCTCGATGCCCTGCTCACGAAGATAATCGTCGAGCGAGGGGTCGGGGTGCTCGAGGATGAGCGCCTTTTTGAATTTGCTGTTGAGGTAACGAACTCCGTCGATTTTTGGCATGGGTACTACCTGTGTGGGTAAAACGGGGAATTATGGCTTCGTAAAAAATTTCAGAGCGTCGACCCTATCCGAGGGTGCGAACGGCAAAAGGCGCCGTTCTTACCCCCGGGTATGGTTTGGTCCTAGCTCGGATGACCGTTCGGGCAAATCGGCCTGCCCATATGTGCATATTTTAGGAGCCCAAACCATAGCCGTGGGTAAGCCGACGCCGGTTGCGCCTCTGGCGCGACCGGGGCGGCGGCTGGGAGCGTAGCGACCGAATACCCTTGGGGTGCACCCACGGAGAGCCGCGGGCACCCTAGACGCTCGATACGCCGGCCGGTGCCTACGCCCTACGTCAAAGCACCACCCGCTCCGTATATTCCCCGAACACATCACGCAACGTGTCGGAGATCTCGCCGAGGGTGACCTTCTTTTTGACCGCGTCCAGGATATACGGCATCAGATTGTCGCTGCCGCGGGCGGCGTCGGCCAGCGCTTGGCGCGCTTTGTCGACCGGCTCGGTGGCGCGGGAGGCCTTGAATTCTCTGAGGCGCTCGACCTGGCCGCGCTCGGCCTCTTCGTCGACGCGCAGCAGATCCTCGGGGGCGGCCTGGTCGATCTGGAAGCGGTTGACGCCGACGATGACGTCCTCGCCGCGCTCCTGGCGAAGCTGCGCCTGGTAGGCCGCCTCTTGAATCTCGGACTGCTGGAAGCCGTTCTCGATGGCCGAGGGCGACCCGCCGAAGTCGTCGATGCGCTGGATATAATCGATGGCCTTTTGCTCGATGTCCTCGGTGAGCTTTTCGACGGCGTAGCTGCCGGCGATCGGGTCGATGAAATCGGCCACGCCCGATTCGTGGGCGATGACCTGCTGGGTGCGAAGGGCCAGCCGGACGGCGTCCTCGTTGGGCAGGCCGAGCGCCTCGTCCCAGGAGTTGGTGTGCAGCGACTGCGTGCCGCCGAGCACCGCGGCCAGCGCCTGCAGGCCCACGCGCACCATATTGACCTTGGGTTGCTGGGCGGTCAGCGTCGAGCCGGCCGTCTGGCTGTGGAAGCGAAGCCGCATCGAGCGCTCTTTGGTGGCACCGAAGCGCTCCTTGACGATGCGCGCCCAGAGCCTGCGCGCCGCCCGGAATTTGGCGACCTCTTCCAAAAAGTTGTTGTGCACGTTGAAGAAGAACGACAGCCGGCCGGCGAAGTTATCGATGTCCAGGCCGCTTTCGAGCGCCGCCTCGACGTAGGCGATGCCGTTGGCCAGCGTAAAACCGACCTCTTGAGCCGCGGTGCTGCCCGCCTCCCGGATGTGGTAGCCGGAGATGCTGATCGTATTCCAGCGCGGCAGCTCGGACTCACAAAACCCGAAGATATCCGTGATGATCCGCATCGACGGCTTGGGCGGATAGATATAGGTGCCCCGGGCGATATACTCTTTGAGCACGTCGTTCTGGATGGTGCCGCGCAGCTTTTTGGGATCGACGCCCTGCTCTTCGGCCACCGCGATATACAGCGCCAGGAGGATCGACGCCGTCGAATTGATGGTCATCGAGGTGGAGACCTTGTCGAGCGGGATCTGCTCGAAGAGCCGCTCCATATCGGCGATCGAGTCGATCGCCACGCCCACCTTGCCAACCTCGCCCTGAGCCCGCGGCGAGTCGGAGTCGATGCCCATCTGGGTGGGCAGATCGAAGGCCACCGACAGACCGGTGGTGCCCTGCTCGAGCAGGTAGCGATACCGCTCGTTGGACTCGGCCGCCGTGCCGAAACCGGCATATTGGCGCATCGTCCAAAGCTTGCCGCGGTACATCGTCGGCTGGATGCCGCGCGTAAACGGGAATTTGCCCGGGTAGCCGAGGTCCTCGAGGTAATCGAGCTCGGCGGTGTCCTCCGGGCCGTAGACCAGGTCGACCGGCGCGCCGTCGGAGAGCTTGAACTCCTCTTTGCGCACGCCGTATTTGTCGAGGATGGGCTGGAGGTAGCTTTTTTCCCACTCCTTTTTTGCCTGCTCGAGATCTTCTAGCAAGGCTTTGTTGTCTTGTGGTGTATCGTCGCTCATTGCCTGAGACCCGTGGGAGTTCTTGGTTCTTGGTTCTTGGTTCTTGGTGCTGCTGGCCGTGATCGTCGGAATCTAGAGCTGCATTTATCTGCCGAGGTCATTTGTGCAACCACTCTCATTAGCCACGTGATCAAGAACCAAGAACCAAGAACCAAGAACAGTCCATAAGGCTGATGCTGACCGGGGCGCCGCTCAACCGCAACAACGCAAAAGAGTCACGATTCAATACTCACCAGCACGTCGCCGATTTCGACGGCGTCGCCGGCGGCGACATGAATGGTGGAGACCGTGCCCGTGATGTGGGCTTTGAGGTCGTTTTCCATCTTCATGGCTTCCACGATGATGACGCAGTCGCCTTCTTCGACCTCGTCGCCTTCGGCGCAGCTCAGGGCGACGATCTTGCCAGCCATGGGGCTGACCAGGTCGGGGCCGCCGGCGCCGCGCGCTCCCACGCCGGCGACGCGCATGCGCTTTTGGCGCGCGTTGAGCACGCTGATCTTATGGGTCTCGCCGCGAAGCTGCACGATTTGCTCGCCGCCTCGCTCGCGCACGTCGGTGTCGTAGCTGTGGCCGTCGAGCAGCAACTGCAGCCGACCCGTCTGGGGGGCGTAGGCGTCGACGACGTGCTCGGCGCCCTCGGGGGTCGTGATCCGATAGCGGCCGTCTTCGAGGGTCTCGACCTCGAATTCGCGCGCCTCGTCGGGCTCTCCATTGGTGATGAAATAAGATGGCATCGTTCAAAACCTCCTGAGGGCGCTGAATCGGCCGTACTGCTTCCAACGCGAGCCGCTGTCTTCGGTCTTCTGGGGTCCTTCGCCGCCGCCACCTGACGCGGCCACGGCTTCGTCGCGCCGATGCACCGCCAAGACGGCGGCCAGCTCGGCGACGTCGCCGTGTTGCGGCTGGGGCCGGTCGCGGCCGGCCATCATGTCGGGGACGAATTCGGTGTCGTAGCTGCCCTCGACGAAGTCCGGATGCGCCAGGACTTCCTGGTGGAAGGCGATATTGGTGACGATTCCCGAGACGGTGTACTCGCCCAGCGCGCGCCTCATGCGGCCGATCGCGTGCTGGCGATCTTCGCCCCAGACGACCAGCTTCGAGATCATCGGGTCGTAGTGCACGGGCACGACCGCCCCCGAATAGACGCCGGCGTCCTCGCGCACCCCGGGGCCGTCCGGCCCGCTCAGGTACGTGATCGGCCCGGGTGCGGGCATGAAGTTATTCTCGGGATCTTCGGCGTAGATGCGGCATTCGATGGCCGCGCCGCTGCGAGTCAGATCTTCTTGTTTGAAGGGCAGCTCTTCACCGGCGGCGATGCGCACCTGCCAGCGGACCAGGTCCATGCCCGTGATCATCTCGGTGATCGGGTGCTCGACCTGCAGGCGGGTGTTCATCTCCAGAAAATAGAAGTTCTGGTCGACGTCGAGCAAAAACTCGACGGTGCCCGCGCCCACATAATCGACGGCCTGGGCGGCCTTGACGGCCACCTCGCCCATCTTGCGGCGGGTCTGGTCTTCAAGGACCGGACAGGGGGTCTCCTCGATGATCTTCTGGTGGCGCCTTTGCACGGAGCAGTCGCGCTCGAAGAGATGCACCACGTTTCCGTGGCCATCGGCGAGCACCTGAATCTCGACGTGCTTGGGGTTGACGACGTATTTCTCGACGAAGACGTCGCCGTTTCCAAAGGAGCTGAGCGCCTCTCGACGCGCGCCCTCGAAGGAAGCCACGAAGTCCTCGGCGCGGTCGACACGGCGCATGCCTTTGCCGCCGCCGCCGGCCGACGCTTTGGCCAACACCGGAAAGCCCATCTCTTTGGCGAGCTCGAGGGCCTCTTCGGGATCCTCGATGGCATCTTCGGTGCCCGGAACCAGCGGCACGCCGGCCTTCTGCATGAGCGTGCGAGCGCGGGTCTTCTCGCCCATCGCCTCGATGGCGTGGGGCTTGGGGCCGATAAAGACCACGCCGGCCTCGTCGCAGGCGCGGGCAAAATCGGCGTTCTCGCTCAAAAACCCGTAGCCGGGATGGATCGCCTCGGCGCCGCTCTTTTCGACGACCTCGAGGATCTTGTCGATCCGAAGATAACTCTCGCTGCTCTCGGCGGGCCCGACGCAATAGGCCTCGTCGGCCAGGCGCACATGCAGCGCCTCTCTGTCAGCCTCCGAGAACACCGCCACAGTGGCAATGCCCATCTCTTTGAGAGAGCGCATCACCCTGACGGCGATCTCTCCCCGGTTGGCGACCAATACTTTTTCGAACATGCTAGCTCCCTAAAAAATCGAAACTGCCACCGGCGGCGACGTTAGCAGAGAGCGTTGGGAGCGACAACCGTGGACCAGCCTGTTCAAATTGAAGCGCTCACTCCATCACCAAAACGGCGCGAAAGCGCACCTCGGCGTCCATCATCTTCCGGTACGCCTCGGCGGCGTCAGCGAGCGGGAAGGTCTCGATCATCGCGGTGACGTCGGTCAGCGCGCTGAAGTCGAGGGTGTCCTCGGAGTCGGCGGCGTGGCCGGAGGGCCAGCCGCTGATCGACTGACGCCCGCCGATGAGCTGCAGCGGAGTCACCTCGACCGGCTCGTTGGAGGCGGCCACGATCAGAAGCTCACCATTACGGCCGAGCCCTCCAAGCACCGACGTCATCGCCTGGCTATTCGGCGCGGTCGCCACGATGACGCGTGCACCGCCCATCTCGGAGAGTCGCTCGGCGGCGTCCTCGGCCTCGGTGTCGATGAAGTCGTCAGCGCCCAATTGCAGGGCGAGTTCCCGTTTGTCGGTGCCGCGCGACAAGGCCACGGTTCGAAAACCCATGCGCTGGGCGTATTGGATGGCCAGATGCCCCAGCCCACCGATGCCCTGTACGGCGACTAAGTCGCCGGGGCGTGCGTCGGAGTTTCGAAGGGCGTTGTACACGGTGATTCCGGCGCATAAGAGCGGCGCGGCCTCCTGGCTCTCGAGGGCGTCGGGCACCGCGGCGAGCGCCTCGCCGGGGGCGACCAGGTACTCGGCATAGCCGCCGTCGAAGGCGATGCCGGTGATCTTGGCGTTCTCACATTGGATGAAATCGCCGTCCCGGCAGGCCTCGCAGTCAAAGCAATGACCGCCATGCCACCCCACACCCACGCGCTGGCCCTCGCTCCACAACTCGACGTCCTCGCCGACCTTGTCGACCAAGCCAATGACCTCATGGCCGGGCACACGCGGGTAGTCGATCCCCGGAAACGCGCCCTCTTTGACGAACGCGTCGCTGTGGCAGATCCCGCAGGCCTGCACCTCGATACGCACCTCATTGGGCCCCGGCTCGGGCACGTCCATCTCGACGACCTCAAAATCCGCTCCGGGCTCGGCGATCTGTACTGCTTTCATCTTCGGCATCGGTCTCTCCAATGTTTTGCTATTAAACTATTAGCCAGCTAAATGAATTGGGCGTCCATAGGATGGCCACGAACTCACCGATGACAACCATTCAAGAAAAAAGCCGAAGCCCCTGACTTGGAGCGCGGACAGCTTGTCCGCATTCGTGCGACGAGCGCGGGCGCATTTTTGCCCGCCGAGGAGCACGGACTTGGAGCGCGGACAGCTTGTCCGCATTCGTGCGAC
>CAYLTX010000005.1:23599-24190 GCA_964386725.1 uncultured Bradymonadales bacterium
CAAGCCGTTCGCCCGCCGAGGAGCACGGACTTGGAGCGCGGACAGCTTGTCCGCATTCGTGCGACGAGCGCGGGCAAGCCGTTCGCCCGCCGAGGAGCACGGACTTGGAGCGCGGACAGCTTGTCCGCAACAACAGGAACCACGTTCCCCGACGAGCCCCGTTTCATGCGGACGATCGGTCGATTAACCTGTTGGAATCACGCCACGATACACCGGCATCTTCCCGGCGGAAAACTCGCTCGAATCTCGTCATTTCGCCACTTGCCTATCGCCTGTTTGTAGGCGTCGACCGTGAGCCGCCGGTCCTCGAGGTACACTGTTACCCTCTCTGGATCTTTGCCCAGACATTTGACCCGCGGCGAGCGTTTCGGGTGGTCGGGGATGTGTCCGTGGGGCAAGCTCATGAGCCTGCGCGGGCCAACGACCTTCTCGCGGCGTCGGGCGCGCTCCTTTTGGAGCTGGGTGGCCTGCTCCTCGATGGTCGCGCAAAGCCGCTCTCGAACCTCCTCGTCGGTCTTATCTGCCCGGGGATCGTCGGGGAACGCGGTTCCTATTGTTCCAACGCCATTTTTCCGTGCTCCTCGGCGGGCA
>CAYLTX010000005.1:24290-87724 GCA_964386725.1 uncultured Bradymonadales bacterium
TAAAACGCGCCCGCACTCGTCCCACGAATGCGGACAAGCTGTCCGCGCTCCATTGTTTTCCGTGCTCCTCGGCGGGCATAAAACGCGCCCGCACTCGTCCCACGAATGCGGACAAGCTGTCCGCGCTCCATTGAAAAAAGCCGAAGCCCCACATGGGGCTCCGGCTCGATTCGTCGTTCTTCGTACGTGGGGCGAGGACGCGCTCTAGTCGTCCTGGCCCTTGAGCTTGTGGATGATCCGGCGCTTGGCATCGACGTCGACGTGTTCGCCGTCGAAGACGCCTTCGAGCTTCTCGGTGCGCTCGAACTTCTCGACCAAAAACATCTCGAGGTTGGCGAGCTTCGCGAGAGCTTCCTCGTTGGCCCCGAGGCCGAACTTCAACTCGTGCTCGTCGCTCTCATCGAGACCGTGGCGCATGCGCACGGCCTTCTCTTCTTCGGGGGTCAGGGCAGCCAGGTCGCCGGTGCCCTGCTCGGACTCCTCGGTGACGGTCGTGGTCCCAGTGCTCCGAAGCTCTTTTTTCTCGTCAGTCAATGTAGCTCCTCCACGGTATAAAATGCTGCGGCCAGCAGCTCATACACAAAAGGTGTCATCATTCAGTTTAATTGCGGGCAACAGTTGTTGCCGTCGAACCCATCTGGAACGTTTATATGACGAGAACCCACGCCCCGCAAATTTTTGGCTGAGGTTTCTTGTGTCAGCCGTTACTCAATACTTTCTTAACTATCTTGATACCAAACCATAGCACAATCGCAACCGCGACGCCCACAAAGAAGGCGCGCTGGTAGCGAGCGATCCACATCGCCAGCGAATCGATATTATAGCCGACCAGGTATCCGAGCGCCAAAATCGCCGCGTTCCACAGCGAGGCGCTGAGCGCCGCAAAGACCAGAACCTTCCACAGCACCAGCTTGGCCAGGCCGGCGCCGACGAAGAAGACCGAGCGAAACGCGGGCACGAAGCGGTTGAGCGTCAGGTAGACGGCGCCGTGGCGCTCGAATTGGGCGACGAGCTTGTCGAGCTTCGGGCGGATCTTGTCGCGATCCAGTTGGCGGTGCACCCAGGTATCCTTTTGCTTATGCTGGGCGACCCAGGAGCCGACCCACCAGTTGAGCCCGGCCCCGAACAGGCTCCCCAGCGTGACCGCACCGAAGACCGCCCAGAGCGGCCAGCCCGCCGTCGGGATGAGCACGGCGCCGGCCAATGTGACCGTATCTCCCGGAAATGGCGGCACGATATACTCGATCATCGCGCTGAGCATCAGGATCAACAGCCCCCACCACACGGCCTGGCCGGATAAGTAGTCAAACATCTGTTGGAGGTCGTACAGCTCCATAAAGACTTTACCCACAGGAATTCAAGCGTGCCTAGAACGCTTGAAAAGTACTCAGCAAACGTGCGATTACAATGTTGTACTACAGCGAGTGAGAAAGTGAGAGAGTGAGAGAGTAAGAAGAACAACGGCCGTACTAATACTACAACGTCACTTCCCTCGCGGCGCCTCGTCGGCCCATGAATCCGATGCCTGCGTTGCCGTCTCTCGACGATGCTCAACCGCATCGCCTGCGCGCCGGCGCCTTGGCCTCGGCTCCATGGCCTCGCCGAAGGCGCTCACGTCGAAAGTGACGTTGTAGTACTAAGCGCATCAGGTCGCCCGAGAGCAGTTGCAGTATCTAACTCTCTAACTTTCTCACTATTTTACTCTCTTCTTTCACAATCGTTTCTATCGTCCCGAGCGTTCAAGAATGACAGATATTACCAACGAGCTACTCGCCAAATATAGTGACCGCCTGGATACGCGCGCCTGTTTGATCGCGCGCGGGGCGATCGCGGACGGATACGAGCTGCTGGCCGAGCACCTCGACGAGGGCGTGTGGCTGGTGGCAGCCGACGTCAATACGTGGCGAGTCGCCGGGGAGCAAGTCGCCGCGATGCTCGACGAAGCCGGCCAGGACTGGGAGCGCTTCGAGGTGCCCATGCCCGACGAGGGCGACCCGATCTGTAATGACGAGCTGGTCGGCGCCTACCAAACGGCTCTGGCCGAGGTCGACGCCGCAGCCGGCCTGGCGGTGGGAAGCGGCACCATCAACGACACCGTCAAGCTGGCCAGCCACCGAGCCGGCGTGCCGATGGCCGTCATCGGCACCGCGCCGAGCATGAACGGCTACAATTCGGCGATCGCCGCGGTCCTGTCCGACGGCGTCAAGACGACGACCTCGTGCACCGCGCCGCGGGTGGTCATCGCCGACCTGGACGTGATGGCCGAGGCGCCCTACCGCATGATCGCCAGCGGCCTGGGCGATTTGATGTCCAAGCCGGTCTCCAACTCCGATTGGCGACTGTCGGCGCGCCTCAACGACACCTTCCACTCCGCCGAGGCCATGGAGATCATCGAAGAGGGAGCCCGGAAGCTCGAGGGCGTCGCCGAGAAGCTGCCCGAGCGCGACCGAGAGGCGACCCGCGGGCTGCTCGAAAGCCTGATGCTGTCCGGAATCGCGATGAGCGTAGCCGGCTCGTCGAGCCCGGCCTCGGGCGGCGAGCACCTGATCAGCCACTTCATCGACATGGAGGCGTATGCCTTCGGCAAGCCGCACGATTTTCACGGTTGCCAGGTCGGCGTCGGCACGCTGACTACGGCGATGCTGTACGAGAAGTTGCGCGAGATCGATCCGGCCTCCATCGATATCGACGCGCGCGTCGACGCGCTGCCGGACTGGGACGACTACGAGGCGATGCTCCGCGAGCGATTCGGCACGCTCTTCGACGCGGTGGTCAAACATGCCCGACCGGGTTACCCGAGCCCCGAAGAGCTACGCGGGCGCCTGACCAAACTTGTCGATGAATGGGATCTGGTGATGGATGAGGTGCGCGCGACGCTTCGCAGCCGAGAGTCGCTCGAGGACGAGCTGCGCTCGGCGAATTGTCCGGTGCGCTTTGCCGAGCTGGGCGTCGAGCGTGAGCGCGCCCGCCGAGCGATCGCCCACTCCAAAGATATCCGCAACCGCTATACGATCTTGCACCTGGCCTGGGAGCTCGGCACGCTCGATGCTTGGGCCGACGAGGCGATCGACGCTCTGTACGCTTAACGGCAGAAAGTCAGAGAGTTAGTAAGTGAGAGAGTTAGAGACTGCACGCTGTCGAGCGGGTGCGCTTGGTGCAGGCCTCTAACTCTCTGGCTTTCTTGCCTCTCTTATAGAAGGTCGAAATAGGTCACCACGGCGTAGCCAATGCCGCCCACGCAGCCCATGCCGAGTAGCAGCGCGACGCCGACCACGGCGAGGATGAGACCTTTTTTGCTCTTCTTTTCTTCGGTCTGCTCGAGGGCGTTGCCCTGAGGTCCCTGCAGGCCGGTATTGGCAGGTCCGGGGCCTGCAGCAGGTCCGGGTCCAGCAGATGGGCCCGAGCCGGGTCCAGTCGGCTGATTGGTGCTCGGGTCGGTCGCTGAGACATCGTCGATGTCACTGCCCTCGTCGCCCCCGAAAACTACGGGGCCTCCACCACCGGCTTCGCCTGGGCCGGGCGGCTCGCCGAGCGAGAGCCCGGTGTCGGGGCCGCTGGGGTCATCGACCGAATTGTTGGAAAGGTCGACCGGCTGGGTACTTGCGTTGGGTTCCTGGACTCCGCCGTCTGACGGTGTCAATTCGTGCTGGGGTTCGGGCACCTTGGGCTGACCGACAGTGGGCTGCTCGGAGGGCTCCTGCAGGCCCGACTCATCTTTGTCGGGCAGGTCGAGCAGCTCGGTCTTCGCGTAGGCATCTTCGCGGTCGGGCTCGGACTTCTTGCCGGTGTTGTTGCCCGGTTTGGGAATCGTGAACGGCTTGGAGCCGCCCGACGCCTTGTCGGTCTTATTGGACCCGCCGTCTTTGGCCCCGCCCTTCTTCGAGCTGCCGGGCTTGGGGATTTTCAGTCCGCTCCCCGGGCTGGACTTGCCTTTGGAGGAGTCAGCCGACTCTTCTTTGGCCTTCTTGGCGTCCTCGACGGCTTTTTTGAGGTCGTCGCCGCCGAGCGCAGCCATGCCAAACATGGTTTTCTTCTTTTCCTTCTGCTCGATCTGATGGCCACAATAGCCACAGTGAGCGGAATCGTCGGCGATTTCTTTGGCGCAGCTAGGACAATTGATCATACGGCGGCTCCGAAAACCCAGGATGCAAAGCGAACGTGTTAGTCGCGATTCAAAGTACGCAAGCTATCCGACCGTCGTCAACCGCGCAGACGCATTCGACGTAAGAAAGCCAGCCCGCCCAGAAGCAACAACCAGGCAGCACCTCCGGGAGTCCCCGCGCCCCGGCCGGCCGACGAGCAGCCCTGGTTGACCGCGACGTTGTCGCCGTCATCGTCTAATTGTGAACCATCGTTGTCGGTACCGTCGTCGTTATTCGAGCCGGGGTCGTTATTCGAGCCGGGGTCGTTATTCGAGCCACCGTCATCGTCATCGGTATGGAGCGTGACCGGCGTCGCCTCGACGACGTCGACGCCCGGCGCCGAGGTCGCCCCGTCGGCGGAGCTCTGGAAGAAGATCGAGTCCACGTCATACCATCCGCTGTCGTCATCGCCGGGGGCCTGGGCGTCGAGCAGGTCGATGCGAAGCCGCTCGACCTGGCCCGACCACTCCGAGTGCTCGCCCAGCGGAATGACCAGGTCGTGAAAATCGCTGTCGCCGGGGGCCGTAAAGCGCACGGCCCGCTCTTCAGAGAACGACTCGCCATCGCGCGCCCAGAAGACTGCTTTGGTGTGATCGCCGCCGTGGGAGCGCACTCGCAGGACGAGTTGGTCGAATTGATCCGCGGACACGCGCGTCCACTCCGGCGCGATGATCCGCGCGTCGTCGCCGACGATCTTCATGGAGAGCAGGCCGTGGCTGGTGTTGTTTTTGAGCTCCTCGAAGTGGTCGGCCGGCGTGCCGGTCCACCCCTCGAGATTGCCGGCGTCGGTGTCGTCGTCGAAGAACCACGCGTCGTGGTCGAGCACGTCGAGTTGGGCGTAATCGCGGGCGTCGTGTCCCAATTCGTTGGTCTCCACGGCGTCGCCCCAGCTGTCGCGATCGCCGAAGACCACCGCGTCATTGGCGCCCTCTGCGTGGAGCAGCCAGCCACGAACGTCCGGGTGGTCGACCGCCCCGATGCTGTAGCGCTTGGCCTCGAGCTCGATATGAATCCGCTTGGTCTCGCCGGCCGAGAATGCGTAGAGGTTGAGCCGGCCGCCGTCGCCCAGCGCGTCGGCGGCGGGGTTCTCCTCGGCGTCGTTGGCGTCGTTGACCACCCAGGTGGATCCGTCTTTTTCCGGGTGGTCGGTGTAGATCGTATAATCGGTGGCCTCGAGCCACGGATGCTCGATCATATAGCCGCCCCATACATTGCGAATGACGTCGTCGGAGGTGTTCTTGATGAGGATCTCGGCCTCGATGGTCTGGCCGGGCAGCGCGTCGGCGATATTGTGGCTGATCCCCTGAGTGTAAAAATTGTCGGCGCCCACCCAGTTGACGGTCACGTCGACGTCATAGTCGGCCGTCGCGCCGCCGCCGTCGCTATTCGCGGCTTTATCGATCAAGGTGTCCAGCCGGGAGAGCAAATTCGAGCCCGGACAACTCGTCGACTGACCCGAGTGCTCGCCGTGGCCCTTGATGCTCGTGCGGTTGAACGGAATCGAGTAGGTGCGGCCGACCCAGCCCACGATCTGTGCGGCGGCGTCGATCTGAGCGGTCGGGGGCGTATCGAGTTCGTAATGACCGATAAACGACGTGCCGACGTTTCCGGTATTCTGACCGCCGACGTGCGCTCCGGTTCGCTGCTCGCTCGAGCGCCCCTGATAGACCTTTCCGGCCTGGCTGACCACGAAGTGGTAGCCGATATCACACCATCCGTTGGTGTCGATATGGTAGGCCTGAATGCCCTGCATCGTACTGTTGATATCGCTGCCGTCATAGCGCGGCCCCACCGTGTGGTGGATGGCCTGGCGGTAGGGATTATGCGACGCGCCGCAGACCTTGCTCGGGTTGCGCGCGCCCCACTGCGAGCGGGTGACCACCCAGCTGGGGATCGCCTCCTGGCGCACCGTGGCGTAGCCGTCGCTATCGATACGCTCGGAGTCCGTCGCGAACGGCAGATCTCGAGTGAGCACGTCGGTGCGGGCGACGACCTCCTCGACAAATTCGATCTTGAGCCACTCCAGCTGCTCATCTTCGCGAACCTCCAGCTCGACGGCCTCTTGGTCCAATAAGACACGGCCGACCTGGAGCTCATCGTCCTGCCAGGTCACCTCGACCTGCGCCCAATCGCTCCACTCCCCGTCGGTATAACGCACCCGGTAGTCGAGCGGCTGCTCAGTCCAGGTAGCGAATAAAAACCCTGCCTGCTTGAACGGCTCTTCGGGCGCAAAGCGCGCCACGCCCGATTCGAATGTTTCGGAGATCTGCTCGGGCTGCTCGAGCACGACCATCTCGCGGTGCTGGTGGTCGAGCTGCGGGCCCTCGGCTTCGACGAGCTCCGCTTCGGTGGGGGCGGGCTCGTTGGAGTTGCTGCAGCCCCATAGGGTCGCACATAGGGTCAGGGAGAAGACGGCGAGTAACGACCAACGAAGCGCACGAGCAGCCATGGTAGGTCTCCTAACAGTTAGCAGGTTATGTGCGTTAGCATACTACATAGGCTTACATTTTCAACAGGCAGGGGTCCAGGGGTCCAGGGGTCCAGGGGTCCAGGAACGGCTGGACGGCAGGGGTTCGGGGGGCCAGGGGTCCAGGTGCGACCCCTCAGTGATCGAGATCCGCCGCTCCAAACCGCAAAGGCAGCAGCTCGTCGAGCGTCGTATAGACGCGATCGCCGTCGATATTGGCGATGAGGATGGGCAACTCGTCGGCGAATTCGGCGAGCACCTGCCGGCAGATGCCGCAGGGGGCGGCGGGGGTGTCCAGGCGGGTGACCACGCACAGCGCCTTGGGGTGGGTCTGGCCGCGGGCGACGGCGGTGCCGATGGCGGTGCGCTCGGCGCAGACGGTCGCGCCGATGCTGGCATTTTCGATATTGCAGCCCACGAAGATCTCACCGGACTCGCCCAGCAGCGCCGCGCCCACTTTGAAGCCGGAGTACGGGGCGTGGGCATGCTGTCGGACCTCGAGCGCCGCCTCGTATAGGGCGTCCCAGGTCTCGTCGGGGATCGTTTCGGTCGACTCTGTCATGGTCGGTTTCCTTAGATCGCGCCTCAGAGCAACTCGACTGTCTTTTCCACGAGGCTGCAAAACTTGTCGCGCACACGCGACGCGACCTCTTTGACCTCGGAGTGGTCGAGCTTCGCGTCGCTGATGCCGGCGGCGTAGTTGGTGATGCAGCTGATCCCGCCGATCTTGATGCCCATATGGTTGGCCACCACGACCTCGGGCACCGTCGACATGCCCACGGCGTCGCCGCCGAGGACCTGGACCATCTTGATCTCGGCCGGTGTCTCGTAGCTCGGCCCGGACATGCCCGCATAGACGCCCTGTTTGACCTCGTAGCCGAGCGCGTCGGCGGCGTCGAGAATGGTCTTGCGGACCTCCGGATCGTAGGCGTAGCTCATATCCGGGAAGCGCGGGCCGAAGCGCTCGTCGTTCTCGCCGCGAAGCGGGTTGACGCCGGTCAGATTCAAATGGTCGGTGATGACCATCAAGTCGCCCGGCTCGTAGTCGGGGTTGGAGCCGCCGGCGGAGTTGGTCACCAGCAGCTTCTCGATCTCCATGACGCCGAAGACGCGCACCGGAAAGGTCAGCTCGCGAAGCGACCATCCCTCGTAATAATGCACCCGTCCCTGCATCGCCAAGACGGGCTTGCCGGATAGATATCCGAAGACCAGCCGCCCCTCGTGGCCGACCACGGCCGACTCGGGGAAGCCGGGTACGTCGGCGTAGTCGAAGCCGAGCGGCTCGTCGAAGTCCTCGCAGAGCGCGCCCAGGCCGCTTCCCAGGATGAGGGCCACCTCGGGGTGCTCCGGAAGTCGCTCTTGGAGCCAGTCGGCGCTGGCTTTGACTTGGTCGTAGTGGGTTTGGTCGGTCATGTGGTTCCTCTGGGGTTTTATGATTGTTGTGGCCCCCTCCGCCTCCGCTTCACTCCGGCACCTCCCCCAATCGGGGAGGGGACCTAAGATTCTCTGGAGCCCATATGGTGCTCGAAGGCTTACATCCCCTCCCCGATTGGGGGAGGTGCCTCGCGCGCTTTACAGCGCGAGGCGGAGGGGGCCACGAAAAGCTACCAATATCAGATCAGCACACCCGCCACCGTCGCCGTCATAAACGCCGCCAGCGTGCCGCCGATCATGGCTCGAAGCGCGATCTGCGCCAGGTCCCGCTTGCGGCTGGGGGCGATGCCGCCGATGCCGCCGAGTTGGATGCCGATGGAGCCGAAGTTGGCAAATCCGCACAGCGCGTAGGTGGCGATGACCACCGAGCGCCCGCTGAGCTCGACGCTCGGGTCGCCGAGCATCTGAGCCAAGCTTCCGTAGGCGACGAGTTCGTTGACGACCATCTTCTCGCCAAGAAGCTGGGCGATCAGAAAGCAATCCTCGTAGGGCACGCCCATCAGCCAGGCAAAGGGCCAGAACAGGTAGCCGAAGATCTGCTTGAGGGTGATCATCGGGGCGACCCAGCCGGGGTCGACCTCGAGGGTCTGGCTCATCGTGCCGATGCACTCGACGATGCGGCCGTCTCCGACGGATTCGACCGCGCAGCCGGCCGGAACGGACATGCCTTTGGCGGCGTACATGGCGACGAGCTCTTCGAGCACGCCCTTATTCCACAGCAGGCTCGGCAGCGACAAAAGATAGTCAACCAGGGCGATCAGCGCGATGAAGGCGAGCAGCATGGCGCCGACGTTCAGCGCCAGCTTCAGGCCCTCGGCCGCGCCGCGGCTGGCGGCGTCGAGCAGGTTGGCGTCGACCTTCTCGTCGTTCATCTCGACGTTTCCGGCCGTCTCGGGGGTGCCGATCTCCGGGTACATGATCTTGGCGATGATCAGCGCCGCCGGCGCGCTCATCACGCTGGCGGCCATCAGGTGGCCGGCGATGTCGGGGAAGGTGTTGTGGAGCATGCCCACGTAGATGGCCATGACGCCACCGGCGACCGTGGCGAAGCCGCCGGTCATCACGACCATCAGCTCCGAGCGGGTCATTTTGTCGACGTAGGGCTTGACCACCAGCGGGGCCTCGGTCTGGCCCACGAAGATATTGGCCGCCGCCGACAGCGTCTCGGCGCCGGAGGTATTCATGACCTTCTGCATCCCCTTGGCCATCCAGTAGACGATCTTTTGCATCACGCCCAGATGATACAGAATCGTCATCAACGAGCTGAAAAAGATAATCGTAGGCAGCACGCCAAAGGCGAAGTTCTGCAGGGCGGGCATCATCTCGCCGGAGCCGAAATTGGCGAAGACGAACTTACTGCCCTCGTTGGTGAACTCGAGCAGCTTGGTGACCGCGGTGGTGGCCACCTCGAAGACCCACTTGCCGCCGGGCATCTTCAGGATGATCAGCGCGAAGGCCAACTGCAGGCCCACACCCCAGCCGACGACTTTCCAGTCGATGCGTTTTCGATTGGTCGACAGTAGGAACGCCACGCCGATAAACGCGAGGATGCCAAAGAGGCTGATCGCGCGGCCGGCGAAGCCGACGTCGCTGGAGGATTCGAGCGCCGCTTTTCTCTTGGAGGCAGCCGCCGCCTCGGTCAGCGAGACGGCCTGGTCGCTGATGGTCGCCCCGACCCCGCCGGCCGTGGAGGTCGCGTCGCGGGCGACCAACTCCATGGCGAGCCGCTCGGTCTCGGCGGCCCGGGCGCTCTGGCCGGTCTGAGAGTCGCCGAGCGCCGCCTGGCGCGCCTGGTCGGCGGCCTGCTCGACGGCTTGTCGCGCGTCGGGCTGGTCGTCTTGTTGAGCGACGCTCTCGCCGCCCATGCCGACGATCGTGCCGGTGACGACGACAAAGACGCAAAAGACAAGGGTGATCCAGGCGAGCGCCCGGAACAGGCGCTTAGCGACCGGCCTAAATCGTTGCTTCATCGTGTGTTCTCCAACATGCCGTGAAGTGTCAGCATGTTGTAGCTTTTGAGGGGCTTTGTGACAAGGTTAAGGGGCGCGCGGCTTCACGCGCCCCCTCAACCATCAATCACAGACCAACCCATCGCCCACGATCACCGAGTTATTATCCTCGTTGCACTCGTTCTCGGTGCTCTCGCCGGTGCCGTTGGAATCGTCGACGACGGCCTCGATCTCCCAGGTGCCGTCGCTGGGCAGGGTCAACTGGGCGTCGACGCGCTCGGACTCACCCGGCTCCAGGGGCATTTGCGTGCGCGCACCATCCAGGAAGATGCGGTCTCCGTTGGAGTCGACGGCGTAGAAGCTCACCGGCAGACCCGAGCCCACGCGCACCGCGCCGGCGTTGGTCACCCAGAGTTGGACGTCGACGTCGCACGACTCGCCGGCGACCTGCGGGTCCTCGCCAATCAGGTCGGGGGCGGCCTGCGGCGGGATCTCGGTGAGCTCGTTGAGCCGGTAGGTATTGGAGACATACCAGTTGTCGAGCTCCTGGTCCGGGATCGCCCCGTCCTCGTCGACGTTGGTGATGTGGTAGGTGTGCTGGTTCCAGATGCGCCGGGTGGCCACCCAGCTATCGTTGCGGTCACCGAGGACCTTGATCCCCGTCGAGCTATTGCCGGCGCAGTCGAGCTGGTCGCCGCACTCAAAATCGTTGCTGCCCACGACGATCTCGGCGTTTCCGTCGTTGTCGACGTCAGCCACGATCGGATACTCCAGCGCGGTGAACGAGGAGTTGGGCTGGCTGAAGCGCTCGGCGCCGGTGGTGCCGTCGAAGACCCACAGGGTGGTCTCGTCGGCGTAGACCACCTCGGCTGTTCCGTCGCCCTGGAAGTCGAACAGGCTCGAACCGGTCATATTGCTCGAGTCGTCCTGGGTGGGCGCGGCCCACAACTTGACCGAGTCGAAGGAGGGCACCGGCGGGTTGGACGCGTCAAAGGTGCTCGCGTCGATGTCCAGCGCCACGTATTGGTTGGCGCCGGCGACGCCGATCTCGAGATCGGGGTCCCCGGTGGAGCCGTCGCCGTCGAAGTCGGCGATCGTCGGCGGTCCGATGCGGCCGCCGTCGGCGCCTCCGTCGTAGCCTTCGATGGCTACCGGGCCCCAGACGACCTCACCGGTGAGTCCGTCTTGGATGCGCACGGTGCCGTTGGCGGAGACGACCACCTCGGGGCTCACGTCTCCGTCGAAGTCGGCCAGCGCCACGAACCCGTCGGGCAACGAGGCGTCGGCCTCCCAGAAGACGTCTCCGTCGTGGGTGTAGGCGGTCGTGCCGGTGACGATCTCCATGGTGAACTGGCCCGAATCGGGGTCGGTGGCCGCGTCGAGGTCAGCCACAGCGCCGAGCGTGCCGCCGTAGGTTCCCGGTGTGCCGTCGGCCCAGTTGATGCCCTTGCCCGGGTAGCCGGTCAGCGTGTCGATGTCGGCACCGTCGAAGAGCAGCTCGCCGTTGCTGTCAAAGACTGCCGAGCCGATGACGATCTCGGGGGTTCCCAGGCCGTCGATATTGGCGATGGACGGTCCTCCCCACCAGGATTCGAATTGATGGGGCAGTTTGACGCCGTCGGTGTCGGTCGCGCTGGTCACCCACTCGGGCGTGCCATCGGCGTTGATGGCCACCATCCCGCCGGTGGCGGTCTGGTCGTGCCACAGACCGGCGACGATCTCGACCGATCCGTCATTGTCGATATCGCCCACGGCGACGCTGCCGGCCGGCTGGATCCCGAGCCTCTCGAGGTCCGGGCTACCGCCGGCGGTATAGGTGGAGCTGATCTCGGAGAGCTGGGCCAGCTCATCGAAGCCCACGCTCCACAACAGGCCCGAGCCGTCGCCCGAGGCGGCCCGCAGCACGCCATACTCGAGGTTGTCCCACCCGTCGGTATTCCCGTTGGTCGCGAAGGTCGTGAAGATGACGTCGGGGATGTCATTCTCATCGACGACGCCGTCGCCGTTGTCGTCGTTGAGGTTGGCGACCATCGGCGTGGTCATCACCTGGTCGCGATCCGGGTACGGATCGTTGTCGGTGATCGTCAGGCTCCACTCGACCTGGGGGTCGAGCTCGTTGGTGGTGAAGTCGAACGAGCAGGTGTCATCGGAGGGCCGGCCGTCGCGGCGGGTGGTGTCGGAGTCACAGAGATCGCCGGTGCCGTCCTGGTCGATATCGGACTGGTCGGGGTTTTGGACCAACGGACAGTTATCGTCGCAGTCGGTCGTCTCGCCATCTTCGCAGGGATTGTCGTCCGGATCACCGCTTCCGTCGCCGTCGTCGAGGATGCCGTCGCCGTCGGTGTCGTCGTCGCAGACATCACCGGTGCCGTCGCCGTCGAGGTCATTCTGGTTCGAATTCGGGGTGTCGGGGCAATTGTCGTCGGGGTCTGGGATGCCGTCGCCGTCACGATCGGAGGCACAGACATCGTCGATGCACACCAGGCCGTCGGCGCAGTCGACGCTTCCCTGGCAGTCGTCTCCGACGCCACCACCGCCCTCTGTACAGGCGTCGCCCACGCCGTCGCCATCGGCGTCGGTCTGGTCGGGGTTGGGCGTATTGGGGCAGTTGTCGTCGCCGTCGGCCACTCCGTCGCCGTCGGCGTCGGAGGCGCATACGTCATCGATGCATACCAGCGAGCCGTCGCAATCGGCGTTGGTCTCACAGTCGTCGCCCTCCTCGCCGCCGGAGTCGTCGGTGTCGTCACAGGCGTCGCCGATGCCGTCGCCGTCGGCGTCGGCCTGGTCGGGGTTGGGAGTCTCGGGGCAATTATCCACATCGTCGAGGATGCCGTCGTCGTCGGTGTCCGCCTCGCAGACGCCGTCCACACAGGTCAGCCCGTCGGCGCAATCGCTGCTCTGCTCACAGGCCTCCCCAACTCCCGCGCTCTGTCCGCTGGTAGTGTCGTCACCGCAGCCGGCTGCCATCAATCCGAACGCCCCGATCAGGGCGATCAACCACTTGAGATTCAGTCGTCGCATTTGCTCTACTCTCATCAATGAGGTTCAGGCGCAAACCCATGAAAAAACACATTCTTTTCCTGAATCGCGCTTCAGTTCTTGGTTATTGATGATCTTTCTTAGTGAAACCCCCTTCGATTTGCAAGAGCTCGGCGCGCTAGTGACCCAGATCCAAGGACGAGCAAATTTGACCCGCTTTGGGCGGCGGTCTATGATGATCGTCGATTGGAATCAATCATTGGATGCGGCCTATTCGGAAACCCTGCGGGCAAAGACGCTCCGGCCTCAAATCTCGAAGACATCATGAAACGACGCTGTTTGGCAATTTGTTTGATCGCGCTCTTGGCATTGGCTGCGGGCTGCATCGCCGACGATTTCCCATCCAAAGACAATGAGCACCTGGGCGGCAACAACGCCAGTGACACCGGTGATCTCGACGACGCGGGTGACGCCCCCGACACGCCGGATGGCGGCGCCGACACCTCCGATGCAGACACCGATATCGGTCCCCAGACGTGCGAGTCGGACGGGGAATGCACCGGTGGCGCCGACAATCAGGTCGGAACGTGCAACGCGGACGGCGAATGCACCTACTCCTGTGAGGAAGGCTTTGAAGACTGCGATGGTGACGATTCCAACGGCTGCGAAGCGGACCTGAGCAGCGCCAGCACTTGTGGTAGTTGCACAGAGGTCTGCGGCGGCGTCGACGATGGCATGCATCACCGCCCCGTATGTGAGGACTCGGATACGTCTTCATGCGGCGTCGACACCGACGAATGTGAAGACGGCTGGGTGGACGCAAACGGCGACAGCGCCGACGGATGCGAATGCGAATTCGTCAGCGATGAAGATACACCGGATGCGGACGGCATCGACCAGAACTGCGACGGTATCGACGGCACCGTCGCGCACGCCGTCTTCGTCGCCGAGGATGGCGATAACAGCAATGACGGCCTCGAGCCCGACCAAGCTGTAGTCTCCATCTCACAGGCGCTCGACATTGCTAAAAACGACGACGACCGAAGCTATATCCTGGTCGCCGGCGGCACCTATGAAGAGGTCGTCACCCTCGAGTCGGGCATCAGCATCTACGGCGGCTATAAGAAGGGGACCTGGGAGCGCACGCCTGACCAGCGCGAAGAGACTCGCATCGTGCCGACCGTCGACGACTTCGACGGCAGCGAGATGCACTTCCGCAGCGTCATCGCCCAGGACATCAATGACGATACCCACCTCGACGGGCTGACCGTCGAGGGAGTCGACGCTTCGGATTCTGGCAATGTGGGCGCGTCAACGTACGGGGTGTGGAGCATGGACTCCGCAGCGTTGAGCATCACGAATTCGACCATCGAAGCCGGCGATGCGGCCGACGGCGCCGACGGATCATCGGGCGACTCCGGTGCAGACAAGGCATCGGCCTCCGGGAGCACCTGCAGCACCACGGGCGGCGACGGTGGCGCGGCTATATCCGACTCGAGCGAGTTTGTATGTCCTCCCGACTCTGGCGCCGAAGCCAATTCGGGCGATCCGGGCGATGACGGCGCGGCCATCGACAGCGGCGGCGACGGCGGACCGGGAGGAACCAATGAGTGCGTCTCGGCGCTGGGCAGTTGCGACGAAGCCGTCCTCAATGGCAACGACGGAGATTCGGGCGATCCGGGGAGTCCCGGAGAAAGCGGCTCACAGGGAACCGGCAGCGGTAGTCTTTCAGGTGGTTTTTGGGAGCCGGATACCGGCCAAGCGGCCACACCCGGCGAAGCAGGTGGTGCCGGCGGCGGCGGCGGCGCCGGCGCAGCGTGTAAATATGGCGGAAACTTATGTCAAAATGATACGGTTTGCTACGACTTTGGCGGCGCCGGCGGCCACGGCGGCGAGGGCGGCTGCGCCGGCGACGCCGGTACCAACGGAGAACAGGGCGGCGCGTCGTTTGCCATCTTCGCGACTAATTCGACTCTGACGCTGCGCGATCTGCAAATCCTGCAGGGCCTCGGCGGCGAGGGTGGCGATGGTGGGGACGGCGGCGCTGGCCAACTCGGCGGGCGTAGCAGTTCGCGGGGATGGTCCGGCGGATCGAGTGTGGACTCCGCGGCCGGCAGAGGCGGCGACGGCGGCTTTGGTGGCGACGGCGGCGACGGCGGCGCAGGCGCCGCAGGCTGCGGCGGACCCTCCGTCGGCATTGCCAGCGCCAACAGCACCGTCGACGACGATGGAATCAACTACACCAAGCCGTCGCAGGGCGCCCCCAGTGGCATCGGCGGCACACACCAAGATCCCAACAAAAACGACGGTCCCGACAGCTGCATCGGCCTGCTAGAGACCAAGCACGAATTCAACGTCAATTAAGGTCGCTTCTTGGCTCAAAAGGCGTCCAGCGGGTTGGTGTTCTCGTCGTCCTTCCACTGCGACTCGGGCTCTTCGTGCTCGTCGGTGGGCTCGCCGCGGGCGTGGCCGTAGAGCCTGTCGCCGAATGAGTCGCCGACCAGATCGAGCTCCTCGCGTCTGACGCCGGGGGTCTGGCGGGCCTGGCTGAGCGCGGCGGCCACGTCGAAGCCGGCCACCGTGATCGTCTGGGAGACGGTGGCGGCGGCCAGCGAGTCGCAGATCGACTCGCGCGGCGAGTAGGCCAGCTCCCGGCGGCGGTATTCGTACATCCCCAGGCACATCTTGGACCAGCTCGTGGCGCTGTGCATGCCGCTCCAGGCGACCTCTGTGGGCGCGCAGCCGGGCGACTCCACCAGCGGCACCAGCGCCTCGGCGGTCGTCTGACGCTCGGGGGCGCCAAGGTGCAGGTTGCAGCCGACCTCGACGACCCAGTCCTGCACGTCGGGCTGCATGTCGCTGAAGCGCTCTTCGTCGCCGTCGGGGCTCGGCGCGCTGGCGGGTTTGGCCTGGGCCTGGTCCTGTTTCGGGGTCGAGTTCGCGAAGCTCCTCTGGCCCGGGTGGCTAGCCGCCAGCGGGACGCTGGGAAAGCTCGCGCCGGCCAGCGCCGCGAAGTCGAAGGAGGCCTCCAGAAGCGGCGCTCGCTCGGGCTGCTCGAGCAGCTCGGCGAAGACCTCGTGGCCGCCGAGTTGCTTGACGCAGCAGTCGCGGACCTCCGGCGAGTCCGCCGCCACCGCGCATGACATCAGCCGATAGGTGGGATCGAGGCGGGCGTGCTCGAGCGCCCGGCGGGCGTTGAGCGCCGTGGGACACGCGTTCTGGGTGCCCTCGAAGAGGTCGGTCATCCACATGCGGCCAAGCGTCGAGGCCAGCAATTCGTGGCGGGGCACCAGCTCGTATTCTTGCTCGACGAACGGATTGTGCCGCCAGGCGCGCTCGGGCTCGTCTCGGCCGTCCTCGCGGCGCGCGGCGATGGTTTCGCTGACTCGCTCCAGGCACGCGGCGGCCACGTAGGGCCGCTCATAGAGGGTGCGCTCGAGCGGAGCGGGGATGAACCCCTCCCCTTCGACGAGCAACAGATAGCAAGCATGGGTGGCGACCTCGTCGTCCGGATCTTCGAGGGCGGCCTCGGCGCGCGAGAGTTGGTCGGGCCCGAGCTGCTCGAGCGCCAATCGGCGCACCGCGTCGAGGTTCCACAGGCTCACCAGCAGCGCGGCGCCCAGCAAGAAGACCATCTGCCAGATAGCGGTCTTCGTGAACATCAACTCGAAGACCCTGTCCCGGCTGAGTTTGGGCTTGCTTTCGGAGTCGCCGTCCTTCACCGGTCGTCCTCTTTGATGGATACCGACGGCTGAGTCTCGACCCGTGACGGGTCTTCCTCTTGGTTGTGAATGCTCGCCATCGCCTGCCTGCGCTCTTCGACGGACAAGCTGCTCTCGGCAAATTGAGGGATGGTGATGCCGGAGGTGGTCACGTCGGCGTCGGTCTCCTCGCGGAGCTCTGCCTTGTCGACCCGAAGCGTCTGCTCGTTATCCTCGACGCCGGCCAGCACTGTGGCGAGGTCGTCGTCGTAGAAGGCACCGTCGGCCGAGGGCACGGCGATCTTGGGATCGCAGGGTTCGGGCGACACGATCTCATCGGTCTCGGCGAAGATAGCCAACTCGTGGGTGTCGGAGGCGTCGGCCTCGGTGACCGGCTCCTGGGGCGGCCGCCTGCTGTCTCGGCGTCGCCGGCCGCGCTGGTGCGGCAAGACGACATAGTCGGTGCCGGGCGCGTCGTCCTCATAGGCGCTCGACGGCAGCGTCGCGCCGACCGGTTGTTGGGCAGGCTTGGCGGGTTTGGGCGGAAAGTAGAGATGCCGCATCGCCGCGGCGAATCGGTAACCGACAAATAAGACCAGCCCCGCCATCATCCAGACCAACGGCAGGTGAGGAGCCGCCCAGGCCTCGACCAGATGGGCGACCACCACACCGGTGCCGATGAGCAGCCACACCCACTCGATGGCCCACACAGCTTTGCGATCGCTCGGCGCCATAAATCGGCTCTCAATAGGCGTCACGCGCCAACGTATTGTAGATGTCGCGCGTCGCCTCGGCCGCCGCCGGGTTCATCTGGCGGCGTCTCTCGAAGCGGTTGAGCACTCCGCGACCGCTCTCCACATCGCCGAATTCGATCTCCTCGTTGTCGGTCCTCGCCTTCGGTCGCGCCACGCTCAACGCCGTGTCCATCTCGTCGCCGGCGATCTGGACGACATCAGAGACCGAGGCCAGCTCGAGTGACTCACAGATCGCCGCCTTGGGGCTCGCCGCGGTCTGTCTGCGGCGCTCCTCATATAGCTCGGTGCACACAAACTCCCAGCTCTGGGCGCTATAATAATTCACGGACGGGTTATCGTCGGGCGCACAACCCGGGCCCTCGATCACGGGGCGGAAGGCGCTGACGATGATGCGCTGGCCGGGCTGCTCGAGATGCATACGACAGCCGATCTGGACCAACCAATCTCGGATCTGCGCGTGGCGCTCATCGCCGGTCTCACTGGGAGGCGTGTCGGCAAACCACAGGTCGACAAATCTCTCGAAGTCAGCCCTGGCCTGGTCGATGGAGGCCTCCTCGGGCGTCTCGAGCAACTCTTCAAAACCCTCCTCGCCTCCGATCTGCTCGACACAGCAGTCGCGCGAGCTATCGCTCTGGGACAATAAAGCGCAGCGCATCATCGGGTATTCGGCGGCCACCCCGGAGGCCTGCATCGACCGGTAGGCGCTCTCGATGCCGGTGCATTGGCCGGCTCCCTCGGCCAGCGACTCTTCGAGCCAGCCTCGCGAAAGTTGGCCGGCGAGCATCCGCCAGCGCGAGCCACTCATGAGCTCGTCGGGCTTCATTTCACTCTCGTCGCGCGCGGCGAGCACCTCGAAGCAGCGGCTGGCAACCCGGGGTCGGGCGTACAACGTCGCCCGGGTCTGCTCGGAGACCTCGCCGTCGATGCGCGGCAAGAAGTGGCGACACGCCTCCAGGGCGACCTGTGGCTCCGGGTCGCTCAACGCGGCCTCCAGATTGACCAGCCCGGCCGGCCCGAGGTTTTCGACCGCCAGGGCTCGCACCGTATCGGCCTTCCAGGCGCCGGCCAGTGCAGTCACGAGGACCAGCACAACCAGCGGCACCGCGCGGCTGGCAAACCAGCTCGACGGTCGGGCGTTCGCCTCGGAGCGTCTATCAGGACTCGATTCGCTCATTGCGATGTCCCCTCCTCGGCGTCGAGCTGCTTCTTCAGGCGCTGCAGGGGCGTCAGGTCGGTCTTGTCTTCGACGTCAATCGCCTCTTTAGGCGGCTGTCGTCGAGGCGGATTTTGAAGCTTATCGACCGACTCGAGGTCGGTCTTCGCCTCGTCGCCGTCTGGCTGTCGAGGCGCTTGCCGCCGGGCCCGAGATGGCTGCTGAGCCTGCTCTTGTTGCTTGCGCCGAGCCGGCTGCTTGCGCCGAGTCTGTTGCTTGCGCCGAGTCTGTTGCTTGCGCTGAGTCTGTTGCTTGCGCCGAGTCGGCTGCTGGGTCCGGGGTTGCTCTTTTTGTCGCAGCTCGCGCGCGCCTTCGGCGAGCTTCCCGTGCGAGACCTGCATGGTGCTCTCGGCGAAATCGGGCACGGATTTTCCCGGCGACGTCGTCAGGTCGGCGTCGGTCTCGGAGCGGAGCTCGCCGATATCAGGCATCGATGCCGGCTCTTCTGAGCCCGCGCCGGTCCGCAGAGCGTTTTTTGCAGCGGGTCGGGGAGCCTGGAATTGTGCGGGGTTTAGAGGCTGAGCCTGTTCTTGCTGGGCCTGATGTTGCTGGGCCTGCGCTGCCGGACGACCGGCGCCCGGTGCGTCTTTCTGACCCTCACCTCGCGCGAGGACGTGCGAGGCCACCGCATAAGCCACATAAACGCCGGTCGCGCCACCGGCGATAATCACCGGCATAATGGGACCCGGCCAATGATTGGCCACATAGACCACACCGACGAGGACCGCCAGTACCACCACCACCAGCTCGATTATCCATGTGGAGTCTTGATCGCCCACAGCCGCTACTCGTTCGACAGTCTCGCTCAACTCGTAGCCACAGCATACGCGGCCAGACCCAGCGCGACAACCGACCTCGCCGGGACCAATGCACCTCGATCGCTCGAGCCCATCAACGGAAGAGTTGCCTGGACATCGAACGGAACATCGAGCGGCTGGCCGCGGCAGCCCGCGAGCTGGTCCGCCGGTATCGGCCGCGAGACTTCGTCCCCCGACCGGCTCCGACGCTGACTTCGATCCGATCCTCATCGCCGCGGGTCACGGGGAGTGCTTTGCTGACCGCATAGCTGACCCCGTCTCGGGCTCCTCCGACCGCGTCGTCTATCGAGGCGAGCTCCAGCGACGAGCAGATCGCTTCGCGAGGGGCAACCTGCAAAGTTTTGCGCTGGTGTGGGTATAGCTCGGCGCACACCGTCCCCCAGCTATAGGCGTCATAGAACGCCGGTCTCGGCTCGCCATCGGGCGCGCACGTCGGCGCCTCGAATAAGTCACGGAAGGCGCGCACGATAACTCGCTCGGCAGGCTCACCCTGGTGAATGCGACAGCCGACCCCCACCACCCAATCTTGGATTTTCGACTCGACGGAGTCGGAGACGGTCGTCTGCTCGGCCTCGGCATCTTCGGAACCTTCCGCCGACTCTTCTGGCTGAGCCGGTGCCGCAGACTCGAAGCTCGACGCTACCAGACCATCAAAATCGCGGCTCGCGCGGTGCAACGGCACATCCTCGGGAGCTTCGAGCAGTTCCGAAAAGCGCTCGTCGCCGCCCAACTCCTCGATGCAGCAACGACGAGCGTCGCCATCCGAGGCGAGCACGGCACAACGCAGCATGGGGTATTCGACGCTCAATTCGGCCGCCTCCATGGAGCGTCGGGCACTTTGTGCGGCGGTGCATTCGGCGGTGTCGGACTGTCTGGACGCCTCCAGCCAGCGCCGTGACAATTGGCTGGCGATCAGCCGCCAGGTCGAGCCAGAGGTGACTCCATCGGAGTCTTCGGTTTGTGTGTCGGCGGCCAGGGTCTCGAAGCAACGGCTCGCTACCTGCGGTCGTTGGTATAAGGTGTCGATGGCCTGCGGCGAAACCTGTCGACTCTCCAAGGTTAGTAAATGTGAGCAGGCGAGGCTGGCGACTTCGGGGACGGGGTCGGAGAGCGCGTCCTCCAGATTGACCATCTCGATGGGCCCCAGGTTCTCGACACTCCACAGCCGAACCTGCTCGCTGCGCCAAGCACCGGCGAACGCAGTGGCGCCCATGAGTAAGACCAGCGGCAAGGCGTGGGCCAGGAGTCGGCGTCCCAACGGCGTCGGCTGCGGCGGTTGCTCTTCGTGTGATTGCTGCTCGGGTGCACTCACGCCTCCCCCTCGGACTCGATCTTTTGCCGCAGGCGCTCGATCGGCGTCAACTCGGTCTTCTGATCCGCGATGCTGGCCTGCTCGTCAGACTGCTGCTTATCAGGCTGCTGCTTATCAGGCTGCTGCTTATCAGGCTGCTGGTCTGCCGGTGGCTTCGGGGCTGGCTGGCCGGCGGCGGCCTGATCACCATCAGCTCTCAATTGCCCGGCCCCGCGGGCGAGGTCGCGCTGCGAGAAGTTCATCGTGTTCTGGGCAAAGTCCGGCACCGCCCCCTCTTTGCCCGGGGTGATATCGGCGTCGGTCTCGGCACGAAGCTCGTTGATCTGCAGGAAGGCGGTCGGGTCCTCGGAGGGAGCGCCGATGGCGACCACCGGCACCTCGGCGAGCTGCTCGTCGCTCTGTTGGGTCTGCGCCATCGGTTGAGCCTGCTCGGGCTGCTCGGGGTGCTCGGGGTGCTGAGCTCCGCCGGTCACTGCTTGCGGTTGCGCCGATCGGTTCGCCGCGACTCGAGCGCACCGGCGACGCTCGAGCACCGCGGCGACCACCATATAGACCACGAAGGCTCCGGTCGCGACGCCAGCAACCATCAGCGGAGGCTCCGGGCTGGGCCAATTATTGGCCAGATAAACCATCCCCACAGCTACGCCCATTGCCACGACGACCAGTTCGATGATCGATGTGGTCGTTTGATCGCCCATTGGCACCACTCCTTCCGATGGCAGCCACGTGATGAGTATTCGATACAACCCAGCATACGCGGCGACTCGGACAGGAGCAACCGGCTACAGCTCGCGGTGAACGCACTGAGCTGACGACGCTCGGCGAAACGCTCCCAGCCGTGATAGTCGTCGTCCAGATCGAAGTCCCGAAGAAAGGCGTTGAAATCCACTCCTGCGCGCTTTACCATGATAACAATCTCGCTTCACCATATATGCAGTACTCAACCGACCCGATAGTGGGGTGCCCGGGCGCGAGGCATCTCTGAGCAGATAGTGTGATGATCACCAGCCGATTTTCCACCGACAGAGCCACCGAGTTCGTCGCCGCCGCCATGGCGCGCGCGCTGGCCCACGGTGTGGGTGTGCTGGCAACGGTGATGCTGACGCTGTGGCTCTTCGCCGACACGACGACCCGAGCGGCTTTTTTCGCCGCACTCGAGCACCCACAGTTCCGAGCGTTTGCCGCCCCCGACCTGCTGTTTCACGTGGGGCTCTCGGTATGTCTATGGGCGGCGCTATGCCTGGGCGTCGCGGTGATGCGCCGGCAGATCGCACGAGGCCGAAAGCTGGTGCAGGTAGCCAGCTCGGCGCGCCGAGCCGGCACCGTCATGACCGAGACGTTGATCGCCCTGCCCGTGCTGCTGATGCTCATCTTCGGGATCGCCCAGTTGACCATCAATAATATCGCCGGGATCTTCACCAACCTGGCGACCTTCCAGGCAGCAAGAAGCGCATGGCTTTGGGAAGGGGAGCCGTGCAGGAGTATCGAATGCGACGCCGAGGAACGCGCGCGCATCCAAGCCGCCGCCGTGCTCACCCCCGTGGCGCCGGGCGCGTTGCTGGTGGGTTCTGATGCGTTGAGCCCGGCCGCCGACCAGATGCGCGGCACACTCATGGGGACCCAACTGCCCGAGCTCAACCTCAATAGCGGTGAGCAAGGCATGCAGATGGCCACCTCGGCGATCAGCGGCACTCGCAGCCAAACGGGTTCGCTGGGCGATGCGGTCGACGTCAGCACCTTCTCGACGCGAACAGCGCGCAAATTCACCTTCGCCTATCACGCTACCGACATCGACGTATTCACCTCCGGCTCCAGTGCCCTGCGAGTGGAGGTGACCTATCGCCATCACTGCGCGGTGCCCCTGGTCGGCCACCTATTCGGCGAGCCCGACCAGGTCGCCGGCCGCAGCGGATACTATTCGCATATCGAGCGCGTCTTCGAACTGACCCGGCTCCCGGAGCCCAACCGTGAGGCTGTCGTCGATCCCAACAGCCGACGGTTGTACTAACCAGGAGGCCCGGTGAGATACCTATGCGATCAATTGGCCTGCTTCGACTCCGACGAGGAGGGCGCCATTTTGATTCTGGCGCTGGCAGCGCTATTGATTTTGCTGCTGCTGGGCATGACGTTATATGACGCCGGGCGAGCTGCTCACGACAAGATGGAGACCCAGGCGGCGGCCGACACTGCCGCGTATAGTCAGGCCGCCGTCAAGGCGCGCTCGATGAATATGATGGCCTACGCCAACATATCCAAGCGCTCCATCTGGGGGATCCACAGCTTGTATCCGAGCTACCTGAAGTCGACCCACCGCTGGATCGTCAACAGCATCAACAGCAACTGCAAGACCTGCGAGAATCAGGACCCGAGCTCAGACGCCTGCCGTAAGTGCCGGACCGCCCAAAAAGAGCGCGACCGTTGGATCAACTCGACCTGTGAAGAGCTCGACAACTTCGACTGCGACGCCAGCAACCCGGATAGCTGGGGGCTGTTCCGCCACCTCTCCGGCCGAGACTACGGCGACAAACTCACCCTGACCGACAACAACACCAAGATCGAGGATGTCGACACCGATTGGGCCGACCCCTGGTATGTGGACGCCAAGGACTTCGGGGCCAAGCCCACCCTCGACCCCAATGATCCGATGAAGAGCCTCTTCGAGGCCTATGTCGCCGAAGACATGCGCGCGCTGGACAACTACCAGCGCTACATCTTCGGGTTGACGCCCTGGTGGGGGTGGACCGAGCAGTTGGTCCGCGCGGTGCGCAACGGAGCATCGATGTCGAGCAGTTGGCCGGCGCCGGTGGGTGCAATGCCGCTGAGCATCGGGTCGTCGGTCAACTCGATCATCCAACGATTTCGCGGCCTCTTCGGCGGCTCGGCCAGCACCCAATCGCCCGGCTACACACTTTATGCCGACTCGCTGCCGGTCTTCCCGGGCACCACCGGCACCATGCAGTCGTATCTGAGCGACGCCGTCAACAATAGCAGCGTGCGCGCCTGCCTGCGGGCGATCCTCGAGGGGGGGAGCTGTAGCGACCACATCAACCCGTTTCTCATCGAGCACGTCGCCAACGCGCTGATCTTCATGATCCGCTCCGAGGGAGTCGTCGGCGCAGAATACGATAATTTGGACCCGGTCTCCGGAATGGCTGCCACGCTCGGGATCCACTACAAGGCGGTCTTCGACGACTTCGTCGACGTGGGCCTGCCGTATACCGCCAACTCGTTCGATAACGTGCTCGGCGATGATCGTCTGGTCGGCGAGCCCTGGCTGCTGCGGCCGGGCAAGACCGAAGCTCATTGGCAACTGAGCACCTCCAATATCGTGATGACCTACCAGGGGCGATACGGCAGCTTCGACAAGCAGCGCGACCGTAAAAAGCTCGACTTCATCGAGCAAGACTACCGCGGCAATTCGCTCAAGCATCTGGTCAAACGCGCCCAGCTCTATGGCACCCCGAACAACCGGGTGCTCACCGGCGACGAGTTGCTCAGCCAGGAGTTGACCTACAGTGCCTCGGGCTATTGGGCGATGGCGCGCAGCGAGATCTTCTTCAACGCCGCCGGCGATCCCGATTTGTGGCACCCGTCGTGGTCATCGCGGCTTCGGCCCATCGCCCTCGACGACGAGTTCGTGGTCGCCGATTACACGTTCAACCAGGTCTACCACGACGCCGTCGGCGGCTTTGCGCTGGCCGCGGCGCTGGGGATCACCGAGCTGTCCGACATCTGGACGGCGCTGGGGGATCTGGCGTTCATGGAAAAGGCCACCCTCTCCATGGGTGAATCGACCGTCGAGGGGGTCTCCAAATGAACCTGCGAGGCCCCACCAGCGGCGCCATCTTCGAGCGTCTCGGCCGCTTCGGTCGCGACGAGCGCGCCACCACCTTGACCGAGCTTTTGCTGACCCTGCCGATCTTCATTACCGTCTTTGCAGGCGTCACCCAGTTGGGCAAACTCCAGCAGCAGGCCATCCTCTCGGAGGGCGCCGCCTACCAGAAGACCTTCAACAAGGCGCTGTCCGTGCAAAACTCCGACCTCGGAAGCGGGCTCAGCGGCTTGTTACAGGGCTCGACCGATGCGGTGCATATGTCGCCGACGAGCGCCTCGGCGGACGCCACCGTCCAACTCGAGACCTACCAGCCACGCCAGGAAGGCCTGCTCAAGGGGGCGGTCAAGGTCGCCGAGCACACCACCTACAGCTTCGACGGCCTGGCACTCAGCGGCCACCTGGGCGAGTCGTACTCCAGGGTGCGCCCGCTGAATATGGTCGGGGTGGGCTTTCTGGGCGTCGACGACGCGGTCACCCCCAACCCCGAAGATCTCTTTGGCCACTCCTATCTGACCCGCGACCTGCTGTATGACGGGCCCAACGCCGACTTCGAGGGCAGCAGCGCCGGCTTCGGCGTCGACGCACCGCTGCAGTCGATGTACTCGCTGATCAATGGCGCGGTGACCATGACCGGAGCCCGCGGAGCGCTGGCCGCCAATATGCGCTACGGCACGGTCACAGGCGTCCAGGAGGATGTGGTCGATCTGCCGTCGCGTTCGGTCGACTACCGCATGCACTACTCGGTGACCGTGCCCACCTATCTGAGCGAAGACCCCTGGTTTGACCAGATGCGCTCGATGGTCATCACCCGCTTCACCATGGCCAACCCCAATTATGGAGTCTACAACAAGACCTTCGGTTTCCACGGCCAACCCGAAATCGGCGCCGCCAACGAGGTCATCGAGGTGCCCACCGTCGACGAGATTCCGCTGACGACGCCGCTGAACTACGACGCCAGTTCACTCGACTGATCTGTGCCTGGAGATTCCCTGGAGATTCGACGTGCCACGTTTCGATACAGCCAAAACCCTGCACAGCCTGCTCAAGCTCACCGGCGCCGCGCTGGTGATCTGGGCGGTGGGCTGGGCGGTGGTCGTGCTCGACTCGCGGGGCACGGTCAGCGACAGCCAGGCGGATATCGTCGATTGGGGCTTCGGGTCGGCCTCGGTCCACCAGCGCTTCGGCAAGGCCCTCGAGCGGCTGGGCCACGACGAGCCGCAGGCCCTCGAGTTAAACGGCAACACGGTGTACTTCTCGGTCAATTATGCCAAGCAACCCCCTCGACAGCTCATGGAGCGCTACCAGCGCGAGTTCGTCGCACAACAGCTCAACGACCGCGCCTATGGAGCCCCCGAGGCTGACCGGGGCCGTGACGGCGAAGAGCGCCTCTTTACCGCCCTGACCGGCGGCGTGGTCCCTCAACTGGTCTCGCGCGATTATGTCACCATGGGTGGGATGACCATGCACGGGGAGCCCACCGACCCGCTCGAGGTTATTCGCCGATACCGACCCGACCATAACGAGGCGCAGATGTTCAGCGGCCACCGCTACGTCGAGATGTTCAACCAGCCCGGCCGCCGCGGCACCACCGTCCTCGCCTCGTGGAGCGACGACGAATTCGACTACGCCAAGATGATCCCCGGCCAGCAACGCGAGGGTCTCAGCGTCGACATCGACGTGCCCGCCTGCCCGGGATGCACCCGGGTCAACCGACTTCGCGATCTGGACCGCGATCGTTTCTACGAGGCCAACATCTTCGTGACCTCGCGCCCCCATGAGCAACTCGAGCGCTTCTACCGCAGCGTGCTGCCTCGGCGCGGATGGCGCCAGCGCCGCTCGAACTCCTCGCTTATAGATGTCCAAAACACCGTCGACTTTACCAGCGACGACTCGACAGTGGTCTCCTTCGACCGGCCCGAGCCCGACGACGAACGCATCCTGACCATTTTGATCTATTCGGTGGGACAAGGTCAAACCGCCGTCCACACCTCGATGACCCGCGACGCCCAATTGGCTGAAGATAATGAGTGAAACCATGTTAAATATACGGCTGCACCCAGAAAAATCGCGCCGGCTGCACTCCTCCCGCGGCTGGCTGACGCTGCTCACCTTCAGCATGCTCCTATTCGCCGCCGGTTGCGGCGCCGAAGACGACGGCCTCGACGACCAACCGGCCGTGAACTTCGAGGATGTGCCCACCCCCGATCCGGGGCCGCGGCAATTTCCCAAGCCCGAGGGTCGCTTCTTCGAGCACGATGATATCATCGCGGTCAATCCCGACCCCGACGAGCGAAAGGAGATGTTGCTGACCGACAACTTCTATTGGCTCAGCGACCAGGCCGCCGACAGCCTCCTGGAGTACGGCCTCGACCGGTTGGTCTTCCCGCTGGAGGGCAATCGGGAGCTGCTGGGATACAAACCCGGCCACATCGTGGGCAATAAATTCGCGGTCATTCGTCACTACATCAAAGAGGTGCGCGTGGTGGACAACCGCATCATCTGGGAGACGCGGCCGGCCGAGATCGGCGAGATCGTCGAGCACGGCAACTTTTATATCCACATCAAACCCGGCGCCGAGGTGCCCATCGGCTTCGACCCGCTGGACGTGTATTTGTACGACAACCCCCGGGAACAACTCGACGACATTCGCACCAACCTCGACTCGCGGCTGGTGCGCCAATTCGTCGACCGAATGCGCACCAACGATCAGTACCGGCCGGGCTCGCTGGGACTGGGCGGGACGAATTCGAGCGCGGGTGTGGGCGGCACGCAGCCGCTCGACGGCGAACTGGCCACCCGCAGGCAGCCGCTCAGTTGTAGCTTCCCGGACGTCGGCGGCAGTGACCTTTATAATTGCGACGACTACGTGCGCAGCAACGAGCACGACTACCGGCCGCGCGGGTCGAATCACTCCCAGTGCGTGAGCGCGGGCAATTGGAAGTACGAACAACCCTGCAGGGATAATATCGAAGACGCCCCCTTCGATTATATCCCCGACCCTGACGCCGATCAGCCCCACCAAGAGCCCCACCGAGGATGCCGCCAATCGGGCAATACCAAGGCGGTCACCAATACGAAGGATGATATCGAAAACAACCCCTACCAGTATATGCCCGACCCCAACGCCGCCAAGCCACACGAAGGGTGCCGCATGGCGGGCAACACCAAGAGGACCACTAATCACAGCGGCGACACCGTCTATGTCTGTGTATGCGACGGCCTCTCGACCAGTGAGTGCGTCGATCAACAAGAGGGCGAGACCGTCGATATCTGTGTATGCGACGGCCTCTCGACCAGTGAGTGCGTCGATCAACAATGCGACAAGCTGTGCTGGTGCGACACGGGCAACCTCGATCAATGCTCCAAGAAGGTGTGCAAGGACACCTGCGGCTTCAAAAGAGAGACCCAAGAGCAAGATTCGGGCGGCTCGGACTCCGCCGACGGCATGGGCGGCAGCCTGTCGTTTTGCATGAATACGGACACCAACCCCGAAGACGACGGGCGCTGCCCGGGCGATATGTCCGTCGAGCTCAACGACTCCGACCCCGGCACCGACCTGTCGTACCAGCTCGGCCCGGACACGCTGAATCTCAAGCTCAAGCCGATCTTCATGGCCACCGTCGGCGTCAAGGCCAGCTTCGACTTCGACGTCAAGTGTTGCGTCAAAGTCAAGGCGGTCGCCGAGATCGGCGTCTACGCAGGCGTAGGCTATGGGCTCAACGCCTCCATCAATGTGCTCAACGCCGGGGCGAGCAGCAATGACTCCTTGACCAAATACTATAGCGACATCACCGGCAGCCCGCTGGCGACCATCCAGATCTGGATCCTGCAGGTGCAGGTCGATCCCTATCTGCGCATGCAATTTCGCGGCGAAGCCGGCATCGGCGGTTCTCTGGCCTACGAATACTACGACGAGGACTGGTTTTACGCCTGCGTGTGGTTTGGCACGTCCAACGGCTCACAATTCCAAGTCGCCGATGAAGATGACGGCAGTACGGTGACCAAGTGCGACTTGCCCAACCACTCGCGCGATGCTCAGTTCAACGGATTTATCGAGCAGGGATTCAACTCCGAGGTCGGCGCCGGTATCGCGCTGGCGCTGGGCATCGAGCTCAATTTATATGGCCGCCATCGAACGGGGGTGTGGTTCGAGCCCATACGCGTGCTCGCCGACGTCAGCGCATCACTGCGCGCTCCGCGGTGCAACTGGGACTACGCCATCCGGTTCGGTTGGCTGTTCGGCATCGGGGTCGACCTGGGCATCATCAACCTCTCCAAGGAGTGGAGCCGCATCTGGAGCTTCCTGCCGACCATCGCCGACGAGGGCGCGCTGACCGGCGGGCTGTGGGAGGATCTGTTTGGCTGCGGGGTCTACGACACCGCCGACCCCTACAGCGGCGAGAGCATCGAGTGCAGCCCGGGCGACGACGGCGACCAGAAATGCGTCGAGGATCTGGACGGGCCGGCCAAGTGTTTTGTGCGCGAATGCGTCGAGGACGGGCCCCTGCGCGTATCCCTGGGTTGGTTCACCCCGGGCGCCGACCTCAACCTGCATGTACGCACCCCCTCGGGCGAGCAGCACAGCGCGGCGATTTCGTATCCGGGCACCTTCACTCGCCACGACTGCGCGGGAGTATGCGGCGACGAATCTCCGTCGGCTCGACTCATCGAAAACGCGGTGTTCTCGTCGGCCGAAACCGGTGAATACCAGATCTGGGTGGAGATGCACCCCGACTCCACCGTCGATCAGCCCGTCCAATACACCATCGAGGTCGACTCCGACGAGACCCGCCAGGACTTCTCGGGCACCATCTACCCCGACCGAAGCGACTCGTCGCCGACCGTCTTCACGCTGCCGGTGGGGAATCTATGAGCACCCAATTTACGGAGTTTGGAATGCAGCGGTCCCACCACAAGCTGTCATGGATGGTCGCATTAGCCGCCTTGGTGATGTCGACCGCGTTGGGCTGTGAGGACGCCACCCGTTCGACGGCCTCCGTCGACCAGACACGACGCGCCCTGTCCTCCCCGGAGATCGACGAGGATATCGTCCTCGCCGAGAGAGTCTTCGAGCTCGATGACTCCCAGATATCCGAGCTGCGGATCGGCGCCGACTTCATCGAGATCGACGCGCCAGTGGCCGCCGATCTGATGGATCTACAGCCGGGAGACATCCTCCTGAGCGAGCTCGGCGACGGGTTTTGGCGAGTCATCGAAGCCACCGAAGTGCGCAGCGACCGGCTGGTGCTCACCACACGTGACGCCCAACTCGAAGAGGTCGTCCGAGAGGGCACCTTCGACTTTGTCTTCAACCCACCAGACCAGCACCATGCGACCCAGCGCCGCGCTCAGCAACTGCGCCCCGAGGACGCCCGGGTCGAGGGCGTCGACCCGCAACGTATCGACGCCGACGAGGAGCTGGGCAGCCTCGATCTTTCGACCGACCTAGGGTCGAGCTCGCGCGCCGACGTCTCCAACGCGCTTCTGTCCGTGGATACCACCCGCGGCAGCCTGTCTTTTCAACCGGCGATACGTCTGCTTTTGGTGGTCGTCGACGGCCAGATTCACCGCGAGCACTTCCGCGTATCGGGTTGGGCAGACTTCGACGTCAACTGGACCGTCGACGCCCAAGACACCTCGAGCCTGCAGCACGCCGTGCGGCTGCTGCCCGACGACCGCCAGGCAAATCAGCTAGCGTTTCGGCTGTTGGGCCGCAGCTTTCAGATCGATCCCGACCTTCGACTGATGTATGACGTCAGCGCCACCGGCCAGGGCCGCATCGACCTGGGCCTCGACGGCGAGGGATATGTCCTCGCCGGCTATGACTGCAGCGCCGGCAGCAGTTGCGTCGCCCTGCGCCCCGAGGCTGCCAACGATCCGTTCGCCGCCGGCGAATTGCACCAATGGTCCGAAGGCGAGCCCACCATCTCGATGCGAACCGCATTTCAGGCCGGCGTCGATCTCCAGACGAGCGGGCTGGGCCACGGCTCGGCGACACCGCTCGAGCTCACCTACCAGGGCCATGCCGACGTCTCGCCGCCGTTTTGCCCGTACACCGCCAAAGCGACCGCCGAGGGCGTGGCCACCTACGACCGGACGAGCCTGACCAACTACACCTATGAGTTATTCGACGACGAGAGCCTCTTCACCGGCCAAAACGACTGTGGAGTGACCCTTCCCCCCGGCGCAGACTCCGACGATCCGAACAACCCCGACGGCCAGCCCTGCGCGCGTGACAGCGACTGCCCCGACGAGGAGATGTGTATGTTGGGCTCGAATGTCTGCGTGACGGAAACCCCCTTCTCGGTGACCCTGAAGTGGTCACAGTCGGTCGATCTAAACCTGCGCGTGGAGACCAAGACCGGCGAGGAACTCAGCGCCGACACGCCCACCGTCTCGAACGGTGAGTTGACCCACGTGTCGGTCGGCGGAGCAGATTGCGACGATTGTCTCGGCCAATGTGACGGCGGCACCGCTTTTGACTGTGCCAACGAGACCCCCTCGCAGGGCACCTGCCCGTCGCATTGCGAATATACCTCCGAGACTCAGGGAAGCTGCAGCGGCACGCGATATTCTGGTTGCGGTGGCCTCGACGCGGCCGCGTGCATGAGCGCGTCGACTTGCATGATGATTTGTAACCAAGCCCAGACTTCGTGCGCTTGCCACGGCATCCTGGTGGAATCCTGTCAGGGCCTCGATGAAAATACCTGCAAGGGTAGTTACAATTGCAGTTGGTCGAGCCAGACCGTCGAATACTGCGAGGGCGGCCGGGTGCGCTGCTCGGACCTCGATCAAACCAGTTGTACTAATTCGACCAACTGCGATTGGCAGCAACCCGCTACCGGCGGCACCGAGCTTCCTCCGTTCATCGAGCACGCCGGCTTCGACCCCGTCACCCGGGGCGATCCATTCCGCATCTGGGTATCGAATATCAGCGGCCTGGACGATGTCGAGGACACCGTCTCCTACACACTATTATTTCGCACAGAGGATGGCGAATACTTCGAGGTACGCGGCGAGTTCGAGCCGGATGCCTCCTCGCAGAGTATCTTCTTCGATTACGATTATCTCGAACAATGAGTCTGACGCCGTGGCCGCGGGCCGGCTTGACCTCGCAATGATCTATCCGCTCAACCGAGTTGTAACACCATGATGATCCACCGACCGTCTTCGTCGCCCTGGCCCCTGATGCTGGGTGCTTGCCTCATGCTGATTGTTGGCTGCTCCTCTCCCAACAACGACGCCTTCAAGACCGCCGAGCCTCCAGAAGACGCCGGTGGGGCTGACGCGGACTCGGCTGACGTGCAAGAGGACGTGCAGACGGCGGTCGACCCGTCGATCGCCGAGGCCCAAGAGGAGTTGGTCGACGCCGAGTGCGACATGCTCTACCGGTGCTGCTCATCGGAGGAGCTCGAGGATCGCTTCGGTATCGACGGCTCCTCGGCAGAATGTGACGACTTCCAGTCTCCGCTTCCGGTCACGATTCACCTGGCCAACATGACCGAATCTGACCGCGAGGGCCGCATCAGCTTCGATCCGGGCATGGCCGAACTATGTGGCGAGTCCTATCTGGACCAAGATTGCAGCCAGTGGACCGCGCTCGACCCGTCGACGACGACCCTGTCCGGATGTATGGAGATGGTAACCCCCGAGGTCAACGAGGGTGGGGACTGTAAATTTGATTTTGAATGCGTCTCGAGCTTCTGCGAAATGCAGGAAGGCGACGACGAGATGGGCAAGTGCGTCGCTTTCGCCGGCGAGGGTGATACTTGCTTTGGCGCCGACTGCGGCGACGGGCTGTATTGCGACACCTTCGACGACGCCTGTTTGCCTCAAAAGGACGACGGGCGCGCCTGCGTCGACGACGACGAATGCAAGTCGGGGGCATGCACCAGCGACTCGGACGGCCAGATGCAGTGCAGCCCGCCGGCGCCGCTTTGCAGCTCATTCGCCGACGACGAATGACGCCGACGACGCCGCGGCTCATCACTGCGGCTCGTCACTGCGGGAAGGCGGCCTCGGTCAGCTCGAATTCGTGGACGTTGCTATTGGGGCTGACTTCGGTGCCTACCGGCGCGCCGCCGCTCCAACTGCCGTCAAAATTGCCCACTTCCACGTCAAAGCTACCGCTGGGATGGCAATAGATCGTCGTCCCGTCCTCGTCGGTGCCCCCCTGATTGAGCGGGAAGCCCTGTCGATAGATGACCAATGTGTCGCCGGGTTGCAGAGCGTCTTCGAATTCGACGTCGATGAGGTTCTCGAAGGTCCCCACCGCTGTATCCCAACTGCTGTGGTCACACACACCGAAATCGACGCTGTCCAGTCCGGCCGCCGAGCCGCCGTGCAGCAGGCTGGTGGGGTTGATGCGCTCTCCGTCACGCTCGACGTAGATCGCGTCGATCTCGATCCCGTACGGGTCGTCTCGCTGGTCGAGCGAGGCAAATCCCGGTGTGCCTCCCACATGGGGATCGACGGCGGTCAACCTGACGTGATTGGCGCTGACCGACGGGGTCGGGTCGTCGCATAGCTGGTTCTCCCATTGATAGCAGGCCCGCGTCATATCCAGATCGAAGAGATTGTCTTGGGGGTCTGCACAGGTGTCGAAGATGCTCCAATTTCTTTCCGTGCTCCAGATGCCTAGATCCACCAGAGCGGTGGCCCCGAGGGTGCCGCCCAGGTCGAAGAATACCCTACAGGCGTCCTCGACCTCTCCGGTGCCCGTATCGACGCTACTGCTGCCTTCGACCCCGGCCTCGGCCTTGGCACCGATGTCCAAGGACACGCCCAGCATGCCGGCGAATTTGGCCAATAGCCCCACCTCGAGCTTGAGGCTGGCCGACAACCTCCCGCTCAGGTCAAAGCTCGGGTCGGGCACGGCCGTGGTGTTGTCGGTGCCATGCTCGACCTCGTAAAACGTCCCCAACTCGTCATCCTCGGGGGCGATGATGCCAAAGCCAAAGTCGAACCCAAAGCGCGGGCCGTGCGCGGCGTCGCGCCAATGTAACTCCCCTTCGACGCCGGCGTTGAAGGCCGGCGTCAAGTTAGCGGTCAATTGCAGCGTGATGCCGGTGCTGCCCAGCGGCAGCGGAATCGATTGGAAGAGCTGGAACTTCTTGTCGACGGTCAGCTCCTCGAATGCCTTGAGGGACATGTCGCGATATTCGATGCTCGCGCCGCCGGCGAGTTCGATATTCAAGAAGCTGTTCTCGCCGACACAGTCGCCTTTGGCGTTGACCACGTCATCGACGTCCATATTACACCGACCCGCGACCGTGGTGACGTCCTCGGAGTAGTGGCGGGCCAGGCACCGACAGGTCTGTCCATCCGGGTCCCAAAATATATTGCTGTCGATATCCTGGACGAAGTAGAAGCGATCGACGGTGACGCGAAATTGCGGGGCCATCTCCATCACCACGCCCCAGTTAGGGCTGGCGCTGGCCGGCTCGACGCCCGGGCCCGGCTGGTGGTCGTAATCATCACAGGCGTCATTGCCGTCGTTGGCGCCGGCCGGACAGGAGATGTCGGCCGACGAGCACGGCTTGAGGGCGTTGCCGTCATAGCAAAACCCGTACTTGAGGCTGCCGCCAAACCCAATCAGGTGCTCGAAGCCGTTTGCCTCCATATAGAGGTCTTGTTGACGGGTGCTCAGCCCCTCCTCGTCGGTCGACTCCTCCATGCCCGGAATAAGCTGTTGCTCGCGCGAGGCATCGACGTCGATGCGAGCCTTGAAGAAGAGATCTTCGAAGGTCGCGTTGCGCGTCTCGAAGATGACCTCGCCGTCGGTGACCTCCATAGACGTCACACGTCGCAAAAAAGAGCGGGTCGGGTCGTCGATCGGGGCCCACAGGACCTCATTTCGGGTCCACCGAGTCATATAGTCATACTCGGGCAGCGGCCAACTGACCCGATCTTCGCCGATCGTTGCGTCGGCGACGATCTGCTCGGTGAGCTTGTGCGACCATGGCACCCGGATCGACTCCTGGTCGTCATACCATTTTTGGAACTCCCGATCCGGATCGGAGGCATCGTCGCTGGGCTGTGTAGGGGCCGTATCCGGGTCATCGGCGGCGCCGTGTTTGACGATGCGCTCGTCGCCGCAGCCAGCCGTCGCTACCACCATCAAGGCGACCAACAGCCACTTCCACCCACTCCGCCGTGAAGCGATCCTTGTTTTCGAGCATTCGGGTCGTCCACGCATCGAGAGCCTCCTCGGGCATCTCCAAATCCATTCCATTTAATAAATCTGATGGGGTGCATCTATTTGGGCGGCGCATGCCCGAAACTCGAGCCGTCTCAACTGCCGCCGTCGTCGCCATTGGCGTCATCCTCACCGGAGTCGATATAGACCTCGTGGAGGCCTGCCGTACGCGTGTGAAAGATGATCTCGTCATCGGTTATCTCGATATCGAGCACCCGCAAGATGAACGCATAGGAGGGATCATCGACCGGTGCCCATAGCACGTCGTTGATCTCCCATTCGGTCATCTCGTCGTAGTCGGGCAACGGCCAACTGATCCACTCGTAGTTGGGATCCAGTGTTGCAGCCTGGGCGGTCTCCAAATCCAGCTCGCGCACCCAGGGGGCGACGACCTCGCCCTGCTCCTCGTACCAATTCTCGAAGCTGTCGGCGTCACCGGCATCGGCGGCGTCCGCCGCCTGGCCTGCGTCTGCCGCACCACCTGCATAGCTGCGCTGTAGCCGGGGCTCACCGCAGGCGAACGCTGCCCCGACCAGCACTAGCATTGCCAAAATGGATAGGCTCGAAAAAAAGCGTTGGGGTCGAGTTCCATCCATATTGGAAACGGTGCGCAGGCAGTAGCTATGTTGGATAATCTATAGAACAAGCATACGTCTTTATCGTCGAATATTCAACGTTTGACCGCCCATTTGTCCCTGCAGAAACAGATATGTGCAGCTCGTCGAGGCGTGAGCAGAGGAGATGCAAAAAAAAAGCCCCCTCGCCGATGGACAGCGAGGGGGCTTTTTTTCAGTGCAATTCAGCCGACTTAGGCTTCGTTGCCCATCTTGCGAAGGACCATGTGCAAGATGCCGCCGTTGCGGAAGTACTCGAGCTCGGCGGGAGTGTCGATGCGGCAGTCGACCGCAAACTCTTTTTTGTCGCCGGTCTCCGGGTCGGTGGCGGTGACCCAGACCTCTTGCATCGGCTCGAGGTTATCGTCGACCTCGATGTCGTAGGTCTCCTTGCCGCTCAGCCCCAGCGACTCGTGGGTGTCGCCTTCCTGGAATTGCAGCGGCAGCACGCCCATGCCGATGAGGTTGGAGCGGTGGATGCGCTCGTAGCTCTTGGCGATGACCGCTTCGACGCCGAGCAGGAAGGTGCCCTTGGCGGCCCAGTCGCGGCTCGAGCCCATGCCGTAGTTGATGCCACCCAGGACCACCGTCGAGATGCCGTGCTTCATATATTTGACGGCAGCGTCGTAGATAAAGCACTGCTCGCCGTTGGACGGCGAATAATCCGAGGTGTAGTTGAGCTCGCGGGGGTTCTCCGGCTCCTCGTCGGGTCCGAAGTAGGTGGTGTAGCCCCCCTCGGTGCCCGGGGCGAGCTGGTTTTTGAGGCGCACGTTTCCGAACGTGCCGCGGGTCATCACCTGGTCGTTGCCGCGCCTGGAGCCATAAGAGTTGAACATTTTGGGCTCGACGCCTTTGCTGATCAGGTAGCGTCCCGCCGGGCTGTCGGTGGCGATATGGCCGGCCGGGCTGATGTGGTCGGTGGTGGTGTTGTCGCCGACTTTCGCCAGGCATAGAGCATTTTCGACCGGCTGGATTTCGGGCACATCGAGGCCCATATCCACGAAGAAAGGCGGCTATCGAAAGAGAAAAGTAACCTAATTACTATTGCTCCGTCCGTATCCAGCTTTTCCGCAAACCCATTTCTTCCTTCCGAAGTGGCTGAAAGTCCTCCATTTTTGGAAACTCTGCAACAGTTTCTGCGGAATCGACCACGTATTTCACAAAATACGAAACAAATCTCTTGTACGCCATCTCGAACGCTGTCGGATTATCCTCGACTTGATACAGTGCCTGCATGAAAGCGCCATGCCGCTTCTTTAGCTGGTTCTGAGCTTGCTCACCTATAATGGGCTCAACCTCTGCCATCATTTGAACGTACTGCCTCTCTTCCATTGCCCAATTTAAGTGCAATTCGCCGCGTGGAGTAATGCCAACCCGGTTTTCATCGCTCTCAGGATTCTTTCGGTGTGGTGTTTGAAGTTCAATGAGACGTCGGATCCAAAGCTCCTTAATCAGTCCGCGCAAAACTTGCTCGGGAACACGCAAGTGGCCTGAAAAAAGGTCGAAAATCTTTTCAGTAGCAACAAAACCGGGAACTCTTACGCGCTGGTTCAAATCGCGTCGCTTCTTTTCTCGTAGGTAGACTAATAGCCGAAATGGTAACAACGGAGCCCAGTCATCATCATCCCACATACCGAAAACATTCATCACATCGTTGTCAGAGCTCGGAACATACTGATGGTGTTTGGGTGAAATAATCGCTCTTAAGACCTTATCAGGTCTAACTCGCGCCTCTACAACTTGAGCTCGAAGTAGGTCTTCCGTCTTCACATGGGGTGATAAAATAACTTGGCGACAGAGCCCTAGAACCTCTCTAAGGTTGTGATTACAAAATTCCCCGAGCCAATTACTTATTTTCTGATCCCCAAGAAGTACCGCGCTGACCACACGCGCCAGTGCGTCGGGATCCACGTCCCACTTAAACCCTCGACTCTTTCCAATTCGTGCGACTGCCCGATGGCCAGTTGTCTCCTCGTTCGAAAGCACCTTTTTTAAATAATCTACGCGATTCTCAATAACCTCCCTTACCTTCGGCCGTGGTAGCCAAAGATTTACTGGGCTCAATGTTTTCAGGACATCTTCTCGCGCTTCGCGAAGCGACCACACTGTGGTGTCGATCACTGAGACGGTTGTCAATGCGTAGGTACTTTTGTGAAGTGCGACCGAAAAAGATGTGCACTTTCGCGCGGCTTCTATCGTATCGATATTGTCGTAGATAACACACGGAAGTAACTGTCTAGACCGGACGACGTACCAGAAGTGCTCTGTCAGTGCCGCAAAAGGCTCTTGGCGTTCGAACTCCTCTCTTTCACTAACAAATTCTGCCCAATCGGCCCCACCTGTGTCTGTCGAATCCAATCCTCTCTTTCGCGCGAACTGCACCCACTTCTTGATGTATAAGTCCCGAAACTGATCGACATCTGGGCCGGGTGATCCGAAGAGACGCTTCTTAATTTGGTCAAGGAGCCTTTGTGCTATGAAGTTCGGCTCGTACTGTGGCAACTCCTGCCCATCAATCCAGAGCAAAACCAACTTACCTCGTGTCGATCGGTCAAGAATGTGGTCATAGAATCGCTTAAGGAAAACAGTCTTACCGCTTGATTCCTCCCCCGTTACTCTAACCAGGACGCCACTGCCCTTAAGGTCCTCTTCAAGGTCATCAACTTCCTCAATTAAGTTAGTAAAGTTCTCAAACCCTCCGGAGATGATACTTGAGTATTTCTCGGAAGCTTGATCCAGCGAGTCCGTAAGCAGCTGCGCGCACCGTTCAAGCCGGCTATCAGCCTCTACACTTTCACGAGTTTCTACAAAGCAGTCTGCCAACGCCTCTGGATCATCTTGGATCGTTTGAAAAGCCTGCTCGACAGCTACTTGCAATTCAGAATAAAAGTCTTTCCGATCTTGATATGATAGAGCTTTCACGTCGCTTGGAGCCATGACGGGCTCAGCTGTGAGGCCACGCACAAGCCCCTGTTGCGTGTCAGGTTCCAGAACACGGCTCAGGTAGGCTCCTCGAGCACCTTCCACACTAAAGTAGTTGTAGAACTCCTCAAACCGCTCTTGAATATCATCAAGTGAACGGAATACAACGCCGTAATCTTCTTCCAGCGACCTGCCCGATCTCTTAGCACGATGTAGAAAGCCAACCCATTGTTCACCATTGGTTACGACACCATAATCTGGATTGTATCGCCCTAAATACGATGGCATCTGTTTTTCGATAATTTCCCAGCAGGCTCCCTTCACTACGGCCCCGGTGAGAGAAAATCGCGGGCGATTCTGTCCTTCTTTCTTCACTAACTGAATGGCGCGCTTCTTTGCTTCGAGCACGAACCACGTGTGCCTGCTTTCACCTAGTCGATAATCTAGCCGATCAGAACCAGCTTGAAGCTCTGCGTCGATGCATGGTCTGGGCCACCCCAAGACATCCGTCAGTATGGGATCTATAAGCTGCAGTCGGGTCGTAGACTCGGTCAGCGGAGTGTCGGGATCTTCTTCAGGGAGCTCCTCGACAATCTTGGCAAATGTCTCGAGTGCTTCGTCTATGTCAGGTTGTGGAGGCATGATTTAGGAGTGTGAATGCGCGGTATCAGCCGTGTGAGGAAGCATCGGGCAATGTCGCTAAACTTCTGGCGACGAAAGCTTCACGAGTTCAAGGCAGTGCTTCATCTATCATCACAGGCTGCCATGTCAAAGCTGACTCGCAGGTCTATAGGACACAATCTTTTTGTACCGTGTAGCTGAAAGATTGTCACGCATTGAAGATCCGGAAAGCCCATTTATGAAAGACCTAGCCGGCTTGGTGGAGCCGGTGACGGCCGCGCCCCCCCCCCAATGGTTACGTTCGCTTGGGCTTAGTTGTCCGTGGTGAGCCGTTCGAAAGGGTAAATCCTGTCCTTGCAGATACACTCAATTTCGACCCCAATCCCGATAAGGAAGTCGGTTAGAACTTCATTTTGTCGCCGATTTCCAAATTGAAAACGTTTCCCCCAGACATGCTGCATAAAAGATAGGAACTTGCTTATTGTTCTCTAACTTCTGCAACGAAGCGCTGTTCGATTTCCTCAAGAGCTTCTGCTCTCACGGAAATAAAATCATCTGGCTTTCCTGCATCCAAGGCAGCACGAACCTCGTCCGATACTAGAAACCCCTTTAGCTCACTCTTGCCAATCTTCCTCTCTCCGACGATGCGTTCCCGCACCTCAACAGACCGCTCTGGATCTGCAACGAATAGATTCGCTGGCGATGCATAGCTTTCAGGGGACACTTCTCGCTTGAGGAAGATATGATGTATGGCTTCGTTCCCGAATCTTGCCAGCACATTCAATGCGTCCGGAACAGCACCATATTCCTCCTGGAACGCCGCGATTCGCAATGCAATTGCCCTCGACCTCACTCGCGTGAACAAAAAGTCTTTCTCAAGCTCGCCAATGTCTTCAAAATCAAAAAACTCATCTAGATCGTCGACCTCACTTTTCGCAATCTTCCGCGTCAACTCAAATATGTTAGTCAAGTCTGTACCTGAAGCGCCAGCAAAGGTTCCAGCATAAGTAGACAACCAAAACCAGCGCCGAAGCGACCTTCGCTCACCATTTCCCAGACTATCAACGGCCCCCATCGCCTCAGCGAGCGCAACCAACTGATACCCGTATGGCAAAATTTTCGGCCCCTTTACCCCACATTCTTCCGCTAAGAAATCTGCCGCACCGACCACATCGTCAATTACAGCTTCGAGAAATTCTCGCTCGTCCTTGATTTTCATCCCGACATCTTTTGCGTTCGAGCGATACATATCGAGACCCAAGTGGGCCTTGCATGCTGCCAGTATCCACTTTTCGTGAAGTGCGCCCCATCCCTTCACACTGAGACGTTCTTCCTTAACTTCTTCCAAACGATCATGAAGGTCGAAATCCTGAGCCCAGCTGAGCGCTGCGATCATATCAACATCGCTCATTTTAGTGCCTTCATAATTTATCCGACGGAATGCGTCTGTCGCATACTCCAGGTCATCAGTATAAATTGGGATTACAGGTAGCTTAAAGTTCCTAAGAATATCGACCAACTCGTCGCTTCTATCCAACAACTCTTCAGACCTATTGCCATCTGCTAAATTCCGTTGAAATTTCAGCAACCTCTTGCTGTCGAAGATGATGTTGAGCGGCAAATAGGTCTTTGGAATCTCATTGTGTGAGCGATTGGGAAACACAAAATTTGCACGCTCCAAATCGTAATGCACATCGAAGCGATTTCCCGACACGTCTTCATGTGCATCATCATGGCGTTTCATACAGCCGAACAATGTGGAAATCCTTTGGTGACCATCGAGAATAAAGGAAGTCAATGCTCGCTTCTTTTTCGCTTCAATCGGAACCGGCCCGATTGAGTCACTTGATTGAAGCTCTATATCCGACGTCCTCACCAATAAAATGCTTCCAATTGGCATACCCTTCGAAATTGTTCGGAACAGCTCAAGTCGCTGCTCATTGTTCCAAACAATGGGGCGCTGAAATTTTGGCACTCGGATAAAACCAACCTCCACATCATTCAGAAATCGGTGAAGGAAGACGATCGTCGGCTCTGTTACGTGATATGGACTACTCATTTCAGGGTCCCTAGACTAGCCGGAATATTTTTTCAAAAATCTCTCGAATCTCATCTCGCGATGAATCTCGACGCTTTTGATCGTCGGACAACTCCACCTTGGTACTATCATAAATCTCACTGGCGATTCCGGTTCCAAATCCGTTTTCTAACACCTCTATTGCCTCCATACTAAGGGAACCGTACACCTCTTCACCTTGCTCGTCCTCCCACCTCGCGTGCTTCTCGTCTTGCGCAAGTCCTTTTTTGAAATTGTAATGCGCTCTTTGCGTATCCGTCATCTCTAGAAACACCTCGAACAAAGGAACACGTCGTTCCTGCTTGCTTTCTGAGCAGTTCCAAGCCCATTGTCGCACTGCTTCCTTGGGAAAATAGTTCTCGATTGCGCGCCGTCTCAGACGATGAAAAGTGATTTCCTCCTCAATACACATCTCGCAGAGTTCCTTCACAACGGAGCTTGAATCCTGTGGAAAAATTGAATCACTATCAAAAACGGGGAGTACGCGTGAAGACTCGATATGATCACGGGACAGATGTCGGATACGTTTTACAATTTCTTCGACCCCTCCCCCCTGTTCTAACTCCAACCAATGATTCTTGACCGCCTTGTTGAAGAGATTGGAAAACCTACCTGACACCATGAACCGAAGAAATGCGCCGTCTGAGTAACGGTTCTCAAGAACTACCTTCAGCGGTATCTCAAGCAGCTGAAGCCCACGTCGAATCGGAAAAACTTGCTCATCCCAATCTGGCTCATCAACATCATCTATGAAGATTCTCCGCCTTTCCCTTTCAGTTGCCTTTACCGAGCTCTCTTGATGAGCTTCTCGAATTTCTTCGCGAATAAGCCAATCGCGCTCTTCTAGCCACCGTTCAAACTCGCCAACAGCGCCGCTTTCGACCAACACAAGGTGCCTCAATGAGACAGCGAATCGAAAGATCGATACCAAGTCCAAGGTCGGGACTCTCGAGCTCCGAAAAACACTCTTTCTTAATACTGCAATCATCGCGAAATCAGTCTTTGTTGTTCCAAAATTTTGCGCGACAGCTCGTACCTCTCGGCGTATAGGTCTTCTGGCCATTCTCCCTGCAGCCGTCCTAACGAGTCGAGCCAAGCTGGCGCGACGCTCCCCAACTCATCATCCTGGTTAACAAAGTAAATCGCGATGTCACCCGGCTTAATTTCTTCATTCGCAACGGCAAGCCGCAGTCCCAGAAGGAGATTCTCAGAGTGAGTTTCAATCAACAATCGAGCCTTTGGATTCTCGCGCGCCACATCAACAAACCGACTAGCGAGAGCCGCATGCACCCGATGGTGCACGTGGAGTTCTGGTTGCTCAAGAATCAAATACCTCGGAGAATGCCGAACCTGATTCTTGAGCAACGCAGTACCTACTAATACTGGAAGAAGCTGGGCCATTCCCTCTCCAGTATCGATGATGTTTATCGGTCGTTTAGTGCGGTTCGATGGTGTTAGTGATAACTGGACATGCGGTGGATCTGCATCATTGATAGTGAGGTCACGGTCGAACTGTTCCTCGTACCAATTTGATACGTCGCTCACTAGCTCGCCGTCGCCCAAGCTATCGTAGGCGAGAATCTCCGCAGCGCCCGCTCCATCTGGACGCATCTTAAAGGCAGGCTTGTGCCTCAGTTCGATGTATCTTGTCGGACGCGCACGTAGAGCACCAAGCCACTGAACTTCAGTGTCTAACTGCTCGAATTCTTGGTGATAATTCAAAATGGCAGGCTCGAGCTCTTCGGTTTGCTCTACAATGACTTGTGGTAATCGGGCAAGCAGCCCTAAAAAAGACACCGGTTGCCGGTACATTCGAAGGAAGTTTTCCTCCCCACCAGACAGCTCAACACGCATTTCATAGGTAATTTCACTATCGTTTTCGACGTACAACTGGTCTGACTCGATCTCAGCACAAACATTGAGAGTCACCGGGCCGACCGAGCAGGTAAACTCAAAGCTCTTAACTTGTTGCCGAAGCAATCTCTTCTGAGCGAAGAGGTCGGTAAGAGTGGCCTGGTATGACCAATTCGTTTCACAATCAGTCTCAGACTTCCACGACAAACCGAGAATTACTTCGTCGCTCTTTCCATAGCGACACGACATGTCCGGAAAGTCGCTACCTCGAACAACCTCAGCAGATAAATCAATCGGGTTCCCTTTGTTCACTCCGATGGAGGCCGCAATCAAACCCAACGCTCGAACTAGGGCGCTCTTCCCAGAATTGTTGTACCCAAACACCACCGTAATAGGTTTCAAGTCTAATGAAATGGGGTCTAGAAAACATCGGTAGTTTCCGATTTGATACCCAGTGATGGTCATCTTTCCTGTCACCTTTATGAAACGTAGCTTCACCAGTCGGACTAGCCTCTCGGAAGCAAGAGCCGCTAGTAGTGTATTACGTTGCCTCATAAAAAGTAATGCCCCGCCACCATTTTGGCGGCGGGGCAGCTTAACTGAAGCGATACGAAACACCTCTTGTTGAGATCTTACACGCAGTTCCTCCCCGACCTAGCCTCGCACCGATAGCAAATCAGCCGACTTAGGCTTCGTTGCCCATCTTGCGAAGGACCATATGCAAGATGCCGCCGTTGCGGAAGTACTCGAGCTCGGCGGGAGTATCGATGCGGCAGTCGACCGCAAACTCCTTCTTGTCGCCGGTCTCCGGGTCGGTGGCGGTGACCCAGACCTCTTGCATCGGCTCGAGGTTATCGTCGACCTCGATGTCGTAGGTCTCCTTGCCGCTCAGCCCCAGCGACTCGTGGGTGTCGCCTTCCTGGAATTGCAGCGGCAGCACGCCCATGCCGATGAGGTTGGAGCGGTGGATGCGCTCGTAGCTCTTGGCGATGACCGCTTCGACGCCGAGCAGGAAGGTGCCCTTGGCGGCCCAGTCGCGGCTCGAGCCCATGCCGTAGTTGATGCCACCCAGGACCACCGTCGAGATGCCGTGCTTCATATATTTGACGGCAGCGTCGTAGATAAAGCACTGCTCGCCGTTGGACGGCGAATAATCCGAGGTGTAGTTGAGCTCGCGGGGGTTCTCCGGCTCCTCGTCGGGTCCGAAGTAGGTGGTGTAGCCCCCCTCGGTGCCCGGGGCGAGCTGGTTTTTGAGGCGCACGTTTCCGAACGTGCCGCGGGTCATCACCTGGTCGTTGCCGCGCCTGGAGCCATAAGAGTTGAACATTTTGGGCTCGACGCCTTTGCTGATCAGGTAGCGTCCCGCCGGGCTGTCGGTGGCGATATGGCCGGCCGGGCTGATGTGGTCGGTGGTGGTGTTGTCGCCGACCTTGGCCAGGCACAACGCGTTCTCGACCGGCTTGATCTCGGGCACGTCGAGGCCCATGTCCACGAAGAAAGGCGGCTCCTGAATATAGGTGGAGTCCTCTTTCCAGTCGTAGACGTTGCCGGTGGGCGCGTCGAGCTTTTGCCACTCTTTGGGCCCCTCGTAGACCTCGGCGTACTTCTCGAGGAAGTCGTCGCGGCTGACGAATTTCTCCATGAATTCGCGGATCTCCTGGTTCGACGGCCAGATGTCCTTGAGATAGACGTCGTTGCCGTCTTTGTCGGTGCCCAGGGGATCGTTATACATGTCGATATCCATCGTACCGGCCAGCGCGTAGGCGACTACGAGCGGCGGCGAGGCCAGGTAGTTGCCCTTGGTATACGGGCTGACACGTCCCTCGAAGTTGCGGTTACCCGACAGCACCGAGCAGGCGACCAGGTCATTGTCGATGACCGCCTTTTCGACCGGGGGAGGCAGCGGGCCGGAGTTACCGATGCAGGTCGTGCACCCGTAGCCGACGGTGTAGAATCCGACCGCGTCCAGGTCCTCGGTCAATCCCGCGTCGTCCAGATATTTGGTGACCACCTGCGAGCCGGGCGCCAACGAGGTCTTGACCCACGGCTTGGACTCGAGGCCGAGCTCACGGGCTTTTCGGGCGACAAGGCCCGCGCCGATCATCACCGCCGGGTTGGAGGTGTTGGTGCACGAGGTGATCGCAGCGATGACGATATCGCCGTCGGTCAGATCGAAGGTGTTGCCGCGGAACTCGACGTCCTTGGCGGTGGTCTTCTCGGGCTTGTCGAAGGTCTTCTCGCAATGCATGCGGAAGTCGCCCTGCATCTCGCTCATGATCACCCGCTCGTGCGGGTTCTTGGGGCCGGCGAGGCTCGGCTCGACCGAGCCCAGGTCCAGCTCGAGCGTCGAGCTATACTTGATGTCGTAGTCGTCGTTTCGCCAGAAGCCGTTCTTCTTGCAGTACTTCTCGACCAGGTCGATCTGGTCGGCGTCGCGGCCGGTCAGCTCGAGGTAGTCGAGGGTCTTCTGGTCGATGGGGAAGTAGCCCATCGTCGCGCCGTACTCGGGCGACATATTGGCGATGGTGGCGCGGTCGGCCAGCGTCAGGCTGGCCAGCCCCGGGCCGTGGAATTCGACGAATTTGCCCACCACACCATGCTTGCGAAGCATCTGGGTGACGGTGAGAACCAGGTCGGTGGCGGTGGCGCCCTCTTTGAGCTCGCCGGTCATCTTGAAGCCGACGACCTCGGGGATGAGCATGAAGATCGGCTGGCCGAGCATGCAGGCCTCGGCCTCGATGCCGCCCACACCCCAACCGGTCACGCCCAGGCCGTTGATCATGGTGGTGTGCGAGTCGGTGCCCACCAGCGAGTCGGGGAAGGCGACCTGCTCGCCGTCGCGCTCTTCGGTGAGCACGCCGCTGGCCAAGTACTCCAGGTTGACCTGGTGGACGATGCCGGTCTCGGGCGGGACGACCGAGAAGTTCGAGAACGCTTGTTTGCCCCACTTCAAGAACTCGTAGCGCTCCTGGTTGCGCTCGAACTCTTTCTCGCTGTTGATCGCGATGGCGTTGGCGTTGCCGAATTCGTCGACCTGCACCGAGTGGTCGATGACCAGGTCGACGCGGCTCAAGGGGTTGACGTTGGAGACGTCTTTGCCCCAGCGATCCATCGCACTTCGGCAGGCGGCCAGGTCGACCACCGCCGGCACGCCGGTGAAGTCCTGCAGGACCACACGGCCCGGATTAAACGGCACTTCCTGCTCGCCGACGTCCTCGGCGTTATAGGCGGCCAGCGCCTCGACGTGCTCCTCAGTGACGAGGTCGCCGTCGAAGTTGCGCAGGCATGACTCCAGCAGCACCTTGATCGAATACGGAAGCCCGTCGATCTTGCCCAGGCCGGCTCTCTCGAGCGCCTTGAGGTCATAGGCGGTAAAGTCGCCCTTGTCGGATTCGACGGTCGTCTTTGCGTCCCACGGATTCTTCTGATCAGTCATGATGTCCTCGGTTGTCAGGGATCATTATGTCGTAGCGTGTGGAACTATAGGGACGCAGCAGGCATAATGTAAATTGATTGATGTTATTTCGATGATAAGCTGCGCTTATCATCGAAGGTGGCAGGGGTCCAGGGGTCCAGGGGTCCAGGGAAAGCGGAGGTGTTGTGGATCTAAGACAATTGGAGACATTTTTGGCGATTGCGCGTGAGGCGCACATGACCCGCGCGGCCAAACAACTCCACCTGACCCAGCCGGCGGTCAGCGCGCAGCTGGCGCGGCTCGAGGACGAGCTCGGCCAGCGGCTCTTCGACCGTACGCCCACGGGCATGGTGCTGACCGAGGCGGGCGAGACGTTTCGGGGCTATGTGGAGGAGGCGCTGTCGCGGCTCGAGGACGGGCGCATCGCGCTCGACCAGCTCATCGGCCTGCAGCGCGGCGCGCTGGCCGTCGGTGGCGGCGCGACGGCGACGACCTATTTGCTGCCGCAGATCTTGGGGCCCTTCCACGCCCAAAAGCCGGGGATTCGCTTTTTTGTGCGCGAGCAATCCAGCCAGCAATCGGTCGAGGACGTGCTCAGCGGCGAGTTGGATCTGGGGATCGTGACGCTGCCGGTCAAACCGGCTGCGGAGAATAGCGCGGCGGTCTCCAAGCTCGAGGTCGAGCCGTGGGTCGAGGACGAGCTGCGACTCATCGTGCCGCCCGACCACCCCCTCAACGCCCAGAAGAGCTTCGAGTGGACCGAGCTCGACGGCCTGCCCCTGGTGCTCTTCGAGGCCGGCTCGGCAGTGCGCGGCATCATCGACCGCCGCATCGACGAGGCCCAGATCGACGTGGACATCGTCATGGAGCTTCGCGCCATCGAGTCCATCAAGCAGATGGTCGCCCAGGGCATCGGCGCCGGCTTCGTCAGCCAATTCGCGCTCTCCGGCCCCACCGAGGGGCTGCGCTGCGTCGAACAACCCATCCGCCGCCGCCTGGCGGCCATCTACCGCAAAGACCGCACCCAGAGCCCGGCGACCCGCGCGTTTTTGGAGATGATGCGGGAGTGATGGCCCTCGGATCCCAGCGCTAGAAGCGCGGGCACCTATTCTTCGCCATCCTGCTCGAGGATATTGAACTCCACGCGACGGTTCTGGCGGCGCGATTCGTTGTTATTGCCCTCGGCGATGGGCTCGCTGGAGCCGTAGCCCTTGGCGACCAGGCGGTCTTCGTCGATGCCCGACTCTTTGACCAGAAAAGCTTTGACCGCGCGGGCGCGGGCCTCCGAGAGGCGCTCGTTATACTCGGCGCCGCCCTGGTTGTCGGTGTGGCCGCCGATCTCGACGGCGTCGATATCCGGGTTGGTGCGCAGCACCAGGCCGACCTGCTCGAGCAATTCGTGGGAGTCGGTTTTGATGACCGCCTTGTCGCTCTCGAAGAAGACGCGCTCGGTGATCTCGATGCGCTCCTCGGCGAGGGTGGCCTTCTCCTCTTCGGGCGGGCAGCCCTTGTCTCTTTCCAGGCCCGGCTTGTCGGGACACTCGTCTTGGACGTCGGTGATGCCGTCGCGGTCATTGTCGGTGTCGGGGCAGCCGTCGTCGTCCTCGAAGCCGTCGAGGTCCTCGGGCGTCTCGGGGCAGAGGTCGTCGGAGTTGGGGATGCCGTCGCCGTCGGTGTCGGGGCCGCCTGCGACCGGCTCCTCCTCATTTGTTTCCTCCTCATTTGTTTCCTCACCGGTCTCCTCCTCAGTGGGCTCGGCCGGCTCCGACGGCTCCTCGGTGGGGCAGCCGTCGTTGTCGGGCTCACCGGGCTCCATCGGGCAGCGGTCCTGCTCGTCGGGGACACCGTCGCCATCGTTATCCGGATCGGGGCAGCCATCCATGTCCTGGAAGCCGTCGAGATCTTCGGGCTCTTCGGGACACTCGTCCTGGTAGTCGACGATGCCGTCGTTGTCGGCGTCGAGCTCCATCATGGCGTAGCGAAGCCCGATAAAGGCGCGGAATTCGGGCGCGCCCACGCCGCCGACCAAGCCGCCGCCGGCGCCGGCCGAGACCGTAAAGCCGGTGTCGGAGACGACCTTGGCGCCCAAGATGCCCTCGACGGGAGTCTGGTCGCCGTCGAAGGGGTCGTCGAACTCGGAGCGACCGTAAAGCTCGCCACCGACGCGTAACAGCCCGTTCAAGAAGTCCGCTTCGGCGCCCAGACCCCACTCCACACGCTCGCCGAGGTCGACGTTTCGAACGGCGACGTCTTCGCGAATGCGCATGCCGAGGTTGGCCGCCAGCGTCACGTTTTCGATGCGGTAGTCGGCGATGACCGCCGGAGCGACTTGCAGGCCGGGATCGCCGACCAACGCCTCGGAGCGGCCGGCGGGCAAGACAAACTCCAGGCCGCCGGCCAGCCCCACGCCGAAGCGGTCGCGCGGCAAGATCTCCAATTTGGAGCCGACCACCAGATCGCCGATGACGCCGTTTTCGACGCCGCTGGCGTCGTCGCCGTCATTGACGAAGTAAACCGGCATGCCTACGTCGACCTGGAGGATGTCGAGCATGCCGAGTCCCAACATGACGTGCATCGCCAATTGCTGGTCGACGATGGCCACCGTCTCCGAGCCGTCGTCCGGCTCGAAGAGCAGCGGCTCACTGGCGTAGTTGAGCACGAATCCGCCGGTGGGCTCGAGGTGTCCGAGGACCCCGGAGGTCTCTACCGTAAAGATCGAATACGGCCCCGCCGCCGGACGGAAGGTCTGGGTATCGAACTCCAACGGCTCTTGAGCCACGGCGTTGGTGGCGAAGAACAGCCCCATGATGATTAAGGCGATCGGGGTGAGCTTGGCGACCACCGTGCTCATCACCCGCCGACCATCCAATTCATTCGACATCATCCTGCTCCCATTCAATGCATTCAGTGGCGCCAGGCGCGCCGCTCGACTCCTTCGCTCCCCACCATCGAGCAAGCGCGCACGAAACGCAAATTCTCGCGGTGGAATTATCCAACGCATCTTTGGTTTGTGTATCTTGACAGGCTCACACGCCTTGCCTATAACCCGCTTCCCGTTTCCGGGAATGCCAACGTAGCTCAGCCTGGTAGAGCAGCTCACTCGTAATGAGCAGGTCGATGGTTCGAATCCATTCGTTGGCTTATCCAAACTTCTGTCTGACCTGGTCCTACTCGCACTCGTTGTCTCGCGACGGCTGACGAGAGCAATCGGACTCTTGGGGCTCTGGGCCGTGCTCGCGGAAGCACTCCTCATCTGGACACACCTATCAGGGGGTTACTCGGCGCCGGACCTTCAATCGTCCATTGAACCCCATGTCGGAGGGTCATAGCATCGATATCAGACCACGAGCAATGCAGCCGCCGGGAGGTCCGCTCGATGAGCCACGACATCATAGACTGCGACAACGCAACTTTCACCGCCACGATCGTCGACGCTATCAACGAAGGTGTGGCCGTCTATGATCGGCAGTTGCGATATGCGTTCGTCAGCCCTTTCTTCGAGCGCGCATCCGGCTTTTCATCGAATGAACTCGTCGGCCGCAAGGTCACCGAGGTGTTTCCGCACTTGCTTCGCGAACGCTGGCAAGAATTTGTCCGACGGGCCCTCGACGGAGAGACCGTCGAGTCGACGGATCGCAAGTGGAAGTTCTCTCGCCGAGACGAGCCGATTTGGATACGCACCACCTACGGCCCGTTCCGAAATGCCGACGACGAAATCATCGGGGTGCTGGCCGTGGTGCGCGACGTCACCGAGCGCAAACGTGCCGAGGAGACCCAGCTCCAACTCGCCCGAGAGGAGGCCCAACATGCTCAGGCGAAGGTCGCCCGCCAGAAAACCCTCCGGCTGCTCGACAGCATCGGAGACCCGTTTCTGGCCGTAGACGCCGATTGGAAGGTCACCTACATCAATGAGAAGGCCGCCTCCTATTGGTCGAAGTCTCGTTGCGATGTGATCGACAGATGCCTGTGGGACGTCTTCCCCGCCCACGAGGCTGCGGATTTCCGTGATACCCTCGACCGGGCCTTGCATCATCGCGAGCGCACGACATTCGAGACCGTCTCGGCCATCACCGGTCGATGGTTGGAGGTCAGCGCCTTTCCCTTCGAGGACGGTCTGTCCATTTATTTTCGGGATATCCAACCACGAAAAGACGCCGAGGAGGCCCGAGAGCGCTACGAACAAAGCCTCGTCGTGGCCAAGCGCAAGGCCGAGGAAATGGAGCAACTCAAATCCAGCATGCTCGCCAATATGAGCCACGAAATCCGGACACCGCTCACCAGCATCATCCTCCAAGCCGAATTACTCCGCCGACAACTCGACGACATCCATCACGACGATATCGCCCGGCTGGTTCGATCGAGCCAACGCCTCGGCGAGACCGTCGATTCGGTGCTGACGCTCGCCAAGCTCGAGAGCAAAACGCTGGCCCTCGAGCCTCGGCCTATCGACTTGGCTGCCGAGGTCGCCCAGATCGTCGATGAGTTGGAACCACTCGCCGCACAAAAGGGTGTGCCCGTTCACTTCAACGCGGGCGAGCCTCCCCACGAACCCATCTATCTCGACGCCACTGCCATTCGCCGTATCGTCACCAATTTGGTCGACAACGCCATCAAATTTACCGACGAGGGTGAAGTCAGCGTGAGCGTTCGACAAGATGCACGGCGCGCCCTCATCGAAGTACGGGATACCGGGATCGGAATATCCGAGCCGATGCTCGCCAATCTCTTCGAGCCTTTCAAACAGGCATCCGCGGGGCTGTCGCGCAAATACGAGGGCAGCGGCCTCGGCCTTGCGGTGGTCAAAGAACTCGTCGACGTCTTGGGCGGCGACATCGAGGTGAGCAGCGAGCGAGGCGTTGGAAGCTGCTTTGAGGTGTCCCTACCCGTCATCGACGGCGACGTCGGCGGCGATGACGTAGACGACGGTGAGTCGCTCGACTCCTCCCAATCGACTCACTCCGGGGTTGATGCCGAGCTTCCCGTCCTGATCGTCGACGACAATACGACGATATGTGATCTGCTCGCGTCTTTCTTATCTCCGCGTACCGCTCATATCGCACATACGGCCGAAGACGCCCTGGAGCTTGTCGAAAAACACCGCTACTCGGCGATCCTGATGGACATCAGCCTTCCGAAGCTCGACGGCGTTCAAGCCCTCAAAAAGCTCCGCTCGATGAAAGGTGATGCCTCTCCCCCTGTCGTTGCGATGACCGGACATGCGCTGCCCGGCGATCGGCAACGATTTCTGTCCGAAGGCTTCGATGGATATATGGCCAAGCCGTTCTCACCCGACACGCTGACGAAAAAGCTCGACGCACTTCTCCAACATACTCGCTGAGCACGATTCCCGCCACGAATGCGCCTGGCTCACCGCGCCTACTCCTCGTGCCGTTTGCTCTTATACACCTCGTACATCAGGTCGTAGACCACCTCGTCGGAGGGCGTGGCGCTCAACTGCGAGGACGCCTCCCGGCGAAAGCCGTCGATCATATCTCTGAGCGGCTTTCGGTAATTTTCGTCGATGGTCCAGAACATCGCCGTCAGCCTGGAGACGTCGCCGTGGGGCTCGATGGTGTAGCTGACCACGCGGTCGAGGTCGCTGCCGCGGCCCTGGCGGTCGAGTTGGTCGAGCATCTCGGCGACGCGCTCTTGGAAGCGGTGGGTCACCGGATGGTCGGTATGCTCCCACTCGGTCTCTTCGGTCTTGGGCAGGGCTTTGGCCGAGAATTTGGCCCCCTCGAGCCCCTCGCCGAGCCGGTAGCGGATGTGGATGCGCACCGGCTGGCCGGCCTTTACGTCGACGTCCTCTCTGAGCGGGATCAGGATTGGCTGCACGCCGGCTGCGCTGGCCACTTGGATGACGCCCTCGCCGAGCTCGCACAACGTGGTCAGGCGCAGCGCGCTGATCCGCCCGCTGAGCAGCGGCTTGACGATGATCGTGTCGTCGATCTCGGCGGCGATCTCGTCGTTGGCGCCCAATTCGGTCGTCAGAAAGTGCTTGGACTCGCTCAACACCGCTACCGCCTCGCCCGGGCGGCTGTAGCGCGGCACCCTCAGCGGCATCCCGGCGACCGCCGTCGCCGATGCGGCCACCTCGAAGAGATGGGCGAGCCGGCGCGGCACCAGCAAACCCTGCTTCTTGAGCACGTTCTTGCGGATATTTGCCAGCACCGCCGCCTCGTCGCCCTCGATAAACCAGGTCGAGTTGACGGCCGTCACCGCGATATCGACATGCTCGTCGAGGCTGACCTCAGTGGGGGATTCGGTCACCAATTTGACCTTCTTGCCCAGGTCGCGGGCGAGCAGGCCCTTCTCGATGCTGTCGACGAGCCGCTCGTCGTCCTCGACGATGACCACGCGACCGGCGCGTTCATAGGCGAACTCGACCAGCGTCGCCGCCTGCCATCCGACCAGCGCCACGCTGGGGTGGTCGGCCGCCGAGCCGTCGAGCGCCGCTTCGAGCGCGCGCTGCATGACCTGGCGCCGGTTAGGATCGAGCGCCGCCGAAAATTCCTCGCCTGCAGGCCGCTTGAACATACCCTTGGTCTCCATCTCAAATCTCCGTTGTACGCCGTTATTATGCCGTCCAAAGAAGTACCAACTCGCCGATCGGGTGTAAATGGCTCGCTGAGTTGGGGAAGAAAGGGGAAACGGGTCGAGAAGCTCATCCTGCCGTGCACGTGCACGTTCACGTTTTGTAAATCACGACACATTTGCAATCCGAACGGCCACGAGTAACATGCAGCTATTGAAATGAACCTCCGTTCGGGAGCAATCCTCATGATTCGTGTCGTAAATCACCGCTGGCTGTCGCTCATCCTGATCATGCTCGCCGCGGCGAGTCTGGGACTCGTGGCGTGTCAGGCCTCGACCGAGACCAAGCAGGGTGGGTTGGGCGAGTTTTGCAACAACCGCGATTCGGATTGTCGCGAGGGCTTTATCTGCGAGAGCGGCGAATGCGTCAGCGCCAACCCGGCGGCCACCGACGGCTGCCAGGGGATCTGCGACAAGATCGAGAGTTGCGGGCTGACCGAGCCCAATTGCGTCTTCGACTGCCAGGACGAGATCAACGACTGGGGCGACGGGGTCATCGATGTCTTCTCCCAATGTGTGATCGACGATTTGACGTGTGATGAGATAGGCTCGTCGGCCGACGAGGCTGCACAGACTTGCTACGATCGGTTGGAGCTCGACGACGAACGCGTCGAGCTCTGCCGCGACTTCAAACGAGAGATCGAGAGCTGCCGCCCCGAGCGCAGCACCTCGGATTTCCAGAGCGACTGCATCTACTTTGCGCGCACGACCGGCGAAGATTGGACGAATACCAGCGAGTGTACAGACGCCATCGAATTCGGCGCCGAGTGCTCCGAGACCATGGATTGCATCAATACGGTCTTCTCGCTGCCGGAAGACGAACGGTTTTGATGCCGTGATTAAGTGCATTCCCGCAGGTCGTTTGGCTTTCATGTCGTTTGCGCCCAAGCCGGCAACAGCTGCCAATGAGCCTGGGGCTTGAGGTTGCCTTTCCCCAAGGCCCAAGCCCCAAGCCTCAAGATCCAGCATCGTCGAGGGCAGCTTTGACGGCGTCGACGGCCTTGCGGGTGCGTGGGTCGTCGGACATGGTCTCGACGGTCGACAGGCGGTTTTTCAGCGGGGCAACACGGTCCCAGGAGCGCCTGGTGATCTGATCGGCGGCGTGCTCGAGCACTTCGCGCACCACGCGTTCATCGGGGTGGTCGAGCATGCGAATGAGCAGGTCTTCGTCGTCGGGCCACGCCCAACCCACCTTTCGATACTCGCTGACCGCTTTGACAAACCCCCGAAATCCCTCGGCTTCCCGCACCTCGGCGATCGCCTCTTTGCGAGCGGCCTCGGGCGTGCCCTCCTCGGGCTCCAACCCCTCGAACATCTCCTTGAAGCGCTCGGGGACCTCGCCGGACTTGAAGAGTTTGTCGAGGTCACGCTTGTATTTGGCCGACGAACGCTTGTCACGGTCTTTTCGGGGGCCAGACTTCCTGTCGCGCTCGACGTGATCGCTGCGGTCTTTTTGGCGGTCGCGCTCGCGCCAACTCTTCTTTCTGCGGTCGTCATCGCTCATGGTTCGCTCTCACTCGCTGTCGTGGCAGGGACATTCTAAAGATCGAATGTCGCCCGAGGCGACAGGCACGTCAACCGGTCATTATCGGCGTTGCTTCGCATACGCGCGAGCACATGGTAAAGGAACAGCAGATGGCTGCCCGAAGCCGCCGGTCGCCGCTCCCTGGGCGACCGACGCGGACCACCCCACCTGGCGAGGTCAGAGACGGTGCAGTAAATGAAAAGATTCTCATTACAATCCGCCTGGATGCTCCCCGCACTCGCCTTGGCCTGGCTATGGCCGGTCGCGGCGCGCGCAGCCGAGGAGTCTGAGACCGGCGTCCCGGGCCTCGACGCCGACCAGATCAACGTGCTCATCGTGCTGGCGGTCGTCGGCGTGGCGTATCTGGTCACCCACCTGGTGCTCGAGCGGCTGGCTGAGCGTTTCGGCTTTGTCACCGGGGTCGAGTATATCGTGCTCGGCGCGCTCGTCGGGCCGGTGCTGGGCCTGGTCGAGCCGGAGACATTCCGCGGACTGGCCCCGGTCGTGGTGCTGGGCACCGGCTCGCTGGGGCTGCTGGCGGGGCTTTATTTCGATCGAAAGGAATTCGACGGCGATCGGGTCCGCGCCCTGTGGGTGGCGGCGATCATCTCGGTGATCACCCTGGGCGTGATGCTGGCCGTGCCCAGCGCGATCCTCGTCCAATTATGGGAGCCCGAACAACTCTACCGGGCCATGCCCGTGCTCATGGCGGTCGCCGCGGTCGCCATGGTCGCCGACGGAGGCCCGCTGCGCTCCCTGGCCGCCCTGCTGGGCGCCGAGGGACGCGCCGCGGAGTTCGCCGCCGAGGTGGCCCGGTTCTGCTCGGCGTTTGCGATCGTGGCCTTCGGGCTGATCTTTTGCTTCTTCAACTCCACCAGCCTGCCCTTCGAGACCGCGCCGACCTGGCGCTGGGCGGTCTGGCTGGGCATCCACCTGCTTTTGGGTGGGGTGCTGGGGATCATCTTCACCAACTTTTTGCGCCGAGACTTCTCCGACGAGAAGATCATCACCGTGATCATCGGGATGGTCATCTTCACCAGCGGGGTGGCCTACTACCTGCAGTTGTCCCCGATCTTCGTCAACTTCATCATGGGGGTCGTGCTCATCAACACCTGCAGCCACGCCGACCATGTGCAGTCGCGGCTGATGTCGATCCACCGGCCGCTGTACATCGTGCTGTTCTTTTTCGGCGGCGCCGGCTGGTCGCTCGACGCCGACTGGTGGGGCTATGCGCTGGTGATCGGCTACGTCGTGCTGCGCCGGTTTGCCCGTTATTTGGGCAGCTTCACCGCCGGCCGAGTCGCCCATTCCAGCCAGGTCGTCGAGAGCGGACTGGCCCGGCCGCTGCTGACCCCGGGGGCGCTCAGCGTGGCGATGGTGTTGAATTTCTACGGCGTCTACGAGCACCTCGATCACAGCCACATGCTCCACAACGGGCTGCTGGTGGCGATCGTGCTCACCGAATTATTCTCGTATCCGGTGACCCGAAATTGGCTGATCGACGTGGCCGACGTCACCCCCTCGGAGACAGACCCTCGAGGCGACCAAGAAGCCGGTGAGGTCAGCTAATGTGGCAGATCATCACCATCTTGACGCTGCTGGGTCTGATGATCCTGCGCCAGACCTTCGATCTGCGCGAGACCGTCGGCACCCTCGATCCGAATAGCCTGGCGGCGATCGGCTTCATCATCCTGGCCGCCTTTACCACCGGAGAGCTATTTCGGCGCATCAAGATGCCCGCGCTGCTGGGTTATATCGTGGCCGGCATCATCTTCGGCCCGGAGCTGACCCGTTTTGTACTGGGCACCACCGAGCCGGCCATCTTCGGCCACGATGTCATCGGCGACCTCTCGCTGATCCACGTGCTCATCGTCGGCGTCATCGGCACCCTGGGCGGCGGCGAGCTCAAGATCGCCGAGCTCAAGAGCCAGGCGGGCACCATCTTGACGGTGCTGCCGATGTGTTTCTTGGCGGCGGTGCCGCTGTCGGGCCTGGTGGCCTTCGGGCTGTCGATCTTCTTTCCGTCCATGATCCCGTTTGTCGCCGATCTACCGCAGGCCCATAAGATCGCCATGGCCCTGCTCTTTGGCGTGTTCGGCTTCGCGATGAGCCCGACGGTGACCCTGGCGATCATGCAGGAGACCCGCTCCAAGGGGCCGTTTACCTCGCTGACCCTGGCGGTGGTCATCGCCGCCGAGTTGGTGCTGGTCGCATCGTTTTTGATCATGCTCAAATTTGCCGAGCTTTTGGTCAGCCCCGACGGGTTCAGCACCGCCCTGATGGCCGCCGAGATCCCGGGCATCGCCGCCGAATTCGGCTGGGCGATCGTCGTGGGCATCGCCACCGGCATCGTCTTTATCCTATATCTGCGTTTCGTGGCCCGCGAGATGCTCCTCTTTACGGTGGGCATTATCTTCGCGGCCTCGGCGGTCTCCGACATGCTCCACGCCGAGGGGCTGCTGGTCTTCCTGGTCGCCGGCTTCGTGGTCCAAAACTTCTCGCGCCACGGCCACGACATGATCCACGCGCTCGAGAAGATCAGCCTGCCGGTATTCGTCATCTACTTTATGACCGAGGCGGCGACCCTCGATCTGACCGCCGTCGGCCAATACCTACCCCTGGCCCTGGTGCTCACCGCCACGCGCGCCACCGCCTTGGCCGGGGCGACTAAATTGGCCACCAAGCTGCGCGGCGACCCGGACTATATCGACAGCAACCTTTGGCTGGCCTTCTTCCCGCTGGGCAGCGTCGATATCGTGCTCGCCGGCATGGTCGCCACCAGCATCGAGCCGTGGGGCGAGGAGCTTCGCGGGGTGATCATCGCCGTGGTCGTCTTGCATATGTTGACCGTGCCGATCGTCCTCAAGTGGGTCCTGGGACGGGTCGGCGAGACCGAAGAGGCCCGCAAAGCCGGCAGTGAACAGGTCGCCAAGCTCGACCGCATCGTCGGCTACGACGAGGAGCCGACCTACGAACCGCTCGAGCAGCCGAAGTTCCCCGACGAGAAGCTCAACGACCGACTCCAGCAGATCCACGACAAGGTCTCCCGTGCCTATGAACAGAGCCTCGTCGAGCATATCGAAAACCACGGCCGCCGCCTGCATCATCTGATTGATCGCACGCAGACGCTGCGAAGCGAGGCGCTCGATGACCTCGTCGAGTTGATCGAGCAGTCCGAGGGGACCCCCAGCCTCGAGTTGGTCGAGCGAATCAAGCGCCTGCACATGAATTTTCGCCGCGCGCTGCAGCCCCAGATCGACATGCTCGAGCACCTCGAGCCCATCCCCGTGTCGACCGAGCAGACCGATCAGTTGCTCGGCGAGCTGCGCGGGCTGGTCGACTTCGAAGAGCATCACCGTGTCAAATTCGAGGACCGTCTGCTCGAGGCCACCTGGGAGGACGCCGGCCCACTGGCGCTGGTCAAGGCCGCCCGCAGGGTGCGCGCGCGACTCTTCGGACGCACCTGGCGCAATGTGCCGCTCGGGATATTGTGGCGCTACTATATGGAGCTGTCCGTGCCGGGTTATCTGGCCAGCGCGGTGTCCGCCGCCACCCGGCAAAACGAGACGTTCTGGAACCATTTGGGCATCCACCTTCGACGCATCGACCAACTCTTCGAGCTGGTGGTGCTCGAGTTGCGCGACGAGGCGCTCTCGAGCCAACCCGACCCCGAACTCGACGGGCTCGATCTCATCGACGCCGACGATATGTTGGCCCCGTCGCTCGACGCGCTGCCCATGAGCATGTCGACCGGCGACCAGCGCGCCTCGGCCGACGGCGAGCAACCAGACCAGCACGGCGAGCATCCCGCCGACGAGCCACTCATTTCAGAAATAGACTCGCAAAAGGATTCCGAACAAAGCTCCGAAGACGACGCCGAAGACAGCTCGGAGGAGGACTCCGCACAGGCCGACGAGCCCACCGAGGCCGAGGCCGCCCTGGCGCTGGTTCGCGCGCGCCGCGACGAACTCGACGAAGAATCCGAGGAGCTCGGCTCGCTCCTATCGGTCTTCGTCAGCACCCTGCGCGAGCGCTTTAGCTTTAGCATCGAGAGCGCCTATAGCGACTTTATGGAGGGCGTGGCCACCTCCGGGACCATCGAGCTGCCCCCGTTCCGCTACCGTCCGTCGAGCCGCTACGACGACGCGCGCCGCGCCGAGGACAGACTGCACCAGCGCCTGGAGCGCGGCACCGACATCGCCGCCGGCTACCAGGGATGGATCCTTGTCGACCACCAATTGGTCGTCTTCCTGCACTGGTTCCGCACCTATCAGCAGCGCATCCTATCCACCCTCGAGTCGCGCTTCGAACAGACCTGCGTCGACCAGCTCCAAGAGCTCAAGCGCGTCTGCGAACAAGCGCTCGGCCGAGACGGGCAGGACGAGCAGGACGGACAGGACGGACAGGACGGGGAAGACGGCGAGGACATCGACTGGAAGCGCCGCTTCGAAGAAGAATTCGACCCGCTGCTCGACGAGACCCGCTCGACCCTCGAGCAGGCGCTGTCCGACTTCGGCCAGGGTATCATCACTCGCCGGCTCATGGACGTGCTCGAGGCGCACGTGGCGCGCTTCTCGCGCGAGGTCAAGCTGCTCGGCCAGAGCCCCGTCGAGGCCGTCGACCAGGCCGCCGGCGTCGAGACGGTCAACGTGGCGGTGCGCTCGTGGTATTTCTCCAAGCTTTTGCGCGAGACCGCCCTTCGCCTCGTCGAGTTCAACGAGCGCGGCGAGCGGGTGCTTCGCCGCTCTTGGGTGGCGCTGGGCGACATCCGCCAGGGACTGGAGGCCACGCTGCTGCCCGCCCACGAGCGCCACGAGGCCGCCGCTTCGGCGACCGAGGCGCCGGCCCAGAACGCCGAAGACGCGCTCTTGCGGGCTGCGAAGGGCGTCGACGATCTCATCGATAGTATCCGTCGGGACCAGCGCGAGATCAGCGTGTGGATCACCCACGAGCTCACCCGTGTGATGCGCGAGTCGGCGGCGCCGTTTCTGGAGCATCGACTCGCCGATATTCGCCGCGAGCTGTCCACCCGTCGCAGCTCCCTGGCCCGCCGAAGCGTCCAGCCCATCCTCAGCCGGCTCAAATCGGTCTACCGCGGCTTCGAGCCGATCTTCGAGGATATCGCCGACGAGGTCCGCGACCGTCTCACCGGCGAGCCCGAGTTGCCCCAGCCCGCTGCGGTGCGCGAGCGTCTGACCCGAGGCGAGCGCGCCGAGGCGTTCCGCGCGCCGGCGACCTACCGACGCATCTTCTCGCCGGTGCCCGTGGACATCCCCGACTTTTATATCGAGCGCGCCGAGCTCGAGGGCGAATGCGCCGACGCGGTCGACCGCTGGCTGAGCACCCGCGCCAGCTCGCTGCTCATCGTCGGCGATCGCGGCATGGGCAAGCGAAGCCTGGTCCACCACGTCTTGCCCTCGCGGCTCTTCGGGCGCTACAACCTCCACGAAGGCCAGTTGCAGACGGTGCGCATCGACGAATACGTCGAGACCGAGCGCGACCTGTGCGCCTCATTGGCGCCGCTGGTCGACGACCAACACCTGGCCCCCCAGACGCTGGCTGAACTCGGCCAACGCCTCGAGAACGCCGACCAGCGCCAGATCGTCTTCGTCGAAAACGGCGACAAGCTTTACTCCAGGACACGCGACGGCCTCAGCCTTTGCGAGCGCTTCCTGAACACCGTCGAGGCCACCAGTGATCACACGTTGTGGATCGTGTTGATGAGCTGCGCGGCCACCACCGTCTTGGACACCGCCATCGGGCTGAGGGATTATTTCACCCACGTGCTCGAGCTCGATCGGATGGACCCCGAGCAGATCGAGCATATGGTCATGCTTCGCCACGAGGCCAGCGGCTTCGACCTGGAGTTTTTGCGCCCCGACGTCAGCTATCTCGACCGGCTCCAGAGCCCCATCGACACCACCGAGATGCTGCGCAATCCGCGCAACGCCTATTTCGAGCGGCTGAGCCACCTCTCCAAGGGCAACCCTCTGCTGGTGCTGCTGTATTGGCTGGAGTCGATCCACGTCGACCCCAAGCGCAGCTCGTGCATCGTGGTCGACCCGCTCCCCGAGCAGGAGCTCGCGCTGACGGCCAATCTGTCGCTGCGCAAAAAGCTCATCCTCGCCACGCTGGTCCAGCACCACGCGCTGAGCACCACCCGGCTCAGCCGCATCCTGCGGGTCGGCCTCGCCGAGGTCCGCTCCGAGCTCAACCACCTGTGCCGACTCGGCTTCGTCGAGCAAATCGCCGGCACCTCCAGCTACCGGCTGCGCCCACTGCCGGCGGTGCTGGTCACCCACGAGCTGCGCGCGCAGAATTTGGTGTAGCGCGAAGTGCGGACTTGGGGACTGTGGGCTTGGGGGACTGCGGGCTTGGGAAGTTGGGCTGGCATCCCTTCAAGTTACCAAGGGGCTTCTACTGGCAACCCATGGATTTCGCTCGAATCTTCGATTTGGCCGAATCGACCACGGTAGTTCGAGCCCCAGCACTTCACGGAGTGGTCTTCCAGGCGCGCGCAAACGTAATCTCCGCCGGCTTCGACCTCCACTGCCTTTTCTAAACGTCGGACAGGTCTTGGCCGCGGATTCCAGCCGCGCTCACCGTCTTCGAGCCCGCGCCCTAGCTGCCCGCTCTGGTTACTGCCCCAACACCACACCTGCCCGCCCTGTGCCAATGCGCAACTAAACGCGTCGCCTGTCGTCACATCGGTAACCTCGGGTAAGCCTTCCACAGGTTTCGGTGTCCAACGCTCGTCGTCCAAGTCATCCCCCAACTGGCCACGATGATTTCGGCCCCAACACCACATATCCCCCGCGCCGTCACGCGCACAAACATGCCCCTGATGAAAGCTCAACTGACGCACATCGCTAAGTCCCTCGACCAACTGCGGGCTAGGCTGGGCGCGTTCATCGAACTGCTCGTACGGAGGATGGGGGATCTTGAAGTACTCATCTCCCCAACAATACACGAGCCGATCGGTGGTGATCGCGCAGGTGGCCGAGTCTCCCAACTCAATTGCGGTGGCCTCCGGTAATCCTACGACCCTCTCGGGCCGCGCCACCGTCGCGTCGCCGTCTTCAGCCACGCCGCGCACACCGGTACCGATCTGACCGCTCCGATTGTACCCCCAGCATGACACCTCGCCACCCGCATGAAGCGCGCACGAGTGACTAAAGCCAGTCGCGACCTGGATCACATCATCGATCTGCGGAATTTCGGTAGGGTATCGCTCATCGGTCGGGACGACATCGGTCATCTGGTGGGCACCATTAGCGCCCCAGCACCATGCTTTGCCGCCTGGCACGAGCGCACAACCGTGAATGAAGGTCGCCGAAAATGAGAGCGCGTCAGACACGCCCGGGATCTGCACGAGCGCCCCATGAGGATCGTCTGGTTCCCCTTCCCACTCGCTCATAGTTCCTACTTGCCCCGCGCAACGAATTGCACCGTCGGAGTAAAGCAGGCAGGTCCTCTCACCGGCTTCGATCGCCACCACATGAGCATTTTCATCTACGGATGCATCCACACCGGAACTCGCGTCTGGCTGCTCTCCGATCTGCCAGCCAGGCTCTCCATCCAAGCTGTCTGCACACCCGCAGATTAGTGCAGCCATCAATAAGGCGTTGAAGAGCAGACGTCGTCGAATGCGAATCCACGATGGGTTTTGGTACTTCAAAATGAACGGCCTTGTCCTTCTCAATGTTTCCGTGCGTTTCTTTTTCTCCGGTGCGTGACGCACGAAGCACGCTCGGTTGGGCACGCAAATAAGCTGGCTTCACAGCCTCAACCCAAAAGGGTCGTAAAAGTCAACCGGCCGACCTTGTTCGTCTTCGTAGAGCCACAAATCTCCGTCGCGGCCCACTACGTGTAAGACCTTTTTCGCCACCCGTAACTCTGCGAATTCGAATTCGAAACATCCGAGATCGGAAAGGCAATACTCGGCTTCGTAACCAGCGCCGCTACTCCAAACTCTTTCGCGGCTCACGACAAAAGCACCCGGCTCCTCCTCACGTGCCTGGTACGATTCGTTGACTAGCCCCCCCATAGCTCGAACTTCGGTCTGGTCGAATCGCCCAGAGTCACAAAATCGAAGCAGCCGAAATTCATTAACGCCCTTCGGCCTCGTCTCGTAGTCCCATGCGTAGGAGATGACCAATCGCACTTCAGCTTCGACGCGCGCAAAAGTCAGTACGAGACTCTCAAATGAGGGGTTTTCCTGCACGTACTGTATGGGCTGTATTGTTCGCAAGTCCTTCATGGCCAGATCCCCTCGTATGTAATATGAGTCCGTTGATGGAAGTCATCTGCGGTTTTTGGCACGGGACTCCCATCGGCATCGAGGTAGTCGCCGTTTCGATTTCTCCAACGCATGTATCCATTTTTCTGCCGCTGCCACTTCACCTCTCCCTTTTGGGGGCGCATGAAGCGTAAACGTTCCTTTCCGCTCTTATCCAACCACTTCCACCCTTTGCCGTTGTCTGCCCGCACTTCCTGCCAGCCTTTCGGTTTACGATCGCGGATGTATCGATGGGACTTGCCCGAAAGACTATTGAACTTAAAACAGTTGTGAACCCAAGCCCCTTCCTCCCCAACGAAATAAGAGCGGAAATCTGGGACACTAAAGTTGTAGACGCCTTCAACCCGATCCGTGCGATAGATTCGTGTGACAGTGAGCAACTCGTCGTCTGCTGCGACGATTTCACTACCGAGTTGTAATTGATCGACTCTGGTCCAGCCTTGCTCATTGACCCAGAACGGATGGTTGTCCGTCGTTTCAACAACATTCGATAGACCCGCGCCATTCACGAGTTCTAGCTCCACGATCATCTGATCGGGATTGACGGTCGGCTGTACGACCTGGCCACAGGTAAGAGCGCCCGTTCGATCGTCACGCGAAAGGACCCATTCGCCCTCCTGAACGTCAACGATTGCCTTCTGACTCCCGTCGCACATCACTCGTGTTCGGTTAAGCAGCAACCTCTTCAAAAATGGCCGAATCGCCCTCAC
>CAYLTX010000006.1:0-41521 GCA_964386725.1 uncultured Bradymonadales bacterium
ATCTCCCCGAGCTCGAAGCCCTCACTGAGCAACTCGAGGTTTTCTTCGAAGGCGGGCAGGACCTGCTCGCGATAGAGCCGAAGCTTCAAGCGGGCGTTTTCAACCGTCTCTGCGTGCTCGAGCACGCGGTTTTTGAGCGTGGTCTTGCGGCCCTCGCCGGCGCGCTCGAGGATTTCGGCGCGCGCGTTGGTCGCGGCGACCTCGCCCTGGTTGCGATCCCAAAACGGCAGCTCGATTCCGGCGATCACCAACAAGACATGCTCTGAGTCGCCCACCGCGGGCGACTCGCTCTCGTAACCCACGCCAAATAGCGGATCCGGCCACGCTGAGCGCTCGGCGAGCGCCAGGTCGGCCCGCGCCTCGGCGCGTTCGGCCTCGATGAGGGCCAGTTGTGGGTCGCGCTCGACGGCCCGCTCGACCAACTGCGCCGGCTCGTCAATGGCCGTGACCTGCGGCGGCTCGCCGACCGGCTGGGGCGGCACATCCTCGCGCCAACCCGCCGCCTGACTCAGCTCGCGCAACGCGGCCATATAATCGCTCCACGCCTCGATGAGCTCCTGGCGGGCGCCCGCAGCGTCGGCGCGCGCCATGACCACGGAGGTCCTCGGCCCCTCGCCCAGCTCCTCACGCTCGGCGGCCATCTCGTACATCTCGTCGGCAAAGCCGACCGCCTGCCGGGCGACCTCGACGTGCTCTCGGGCCACCAGCGCCTTCTGGTAGCGCCGACGCACCTGACTCTCGACCTCCCAGCGCGCCCGATCCAGCTCGGCCTCGCGCCGCTCGACCTGTCGGCCGGCCGCCTCCCTGCGCAGGCCGCGCTCGCCGAAGAGTTCGACCTGCTGGGTCAGCTTGACCTCCACACCAAAGCCCGTCCCCTCGGAGAGTCCCGGCTTGAACTCACCCTCGATAGCCGGATTATGCCTCGACAGCCGCTCGGCCCCCTCGCGCGCCGCCTCGCCAAGACCAACCTCGGCCTCGGCCCTGCGCGCCTCTGGAGCATTCTCGCGGGCGTACTCGATCAACTCCTCGAGCTCGGTGGGCGGCCCGAGACGCTGAGCGTACTCCTGGCTGATCTGGTCGGCCGAGTCGCCGGGCGCGCCCTCTTGGGCGAGCGCCGGCGATCCGGCGAGTAGGAGTGCGAGGAGGAGCGTTGTCGTGGGGGCAAACTTCATCATCTATTACCTATACATTCAGCAAAACAGCGGGTTTAGCGGATTCAGCTAAGCAGCGGATTCAGCTCCTCAGCTCCATCCACGCCATCCGCGGGCTCGCCCGTGCCGAAGACGGCGTAGAGGACGGGCATGACCACCAGCGTAGCGATCGTCGACGTAATAATGCCGCCGATGACCACCGTCGCCAACGGCCGCTGCACCTCGGCGCCGATGCCAGTATTGAGCGCCATGGGCACAAAGCCAAACGCCGCGACCATGCCGGTCATCAGCACCGGCCGCATGCGCGTCATCGCTCCCTCTCGGATGGCCTCGAGCGGCGCGAGCCCTTTGTCGAGGAGATCGCGCACGTAGGAGACCAACACCATGTCGCCGAGCACCGCGATGCCAGACAGGGCCACGAAGCCCACGCCGGCCGAGATACTGAACGGCATATCGCGAATCCACAGTGCAGCAATACCGCCGATGGCGGCAAAGGGCACGCCGGTGAACACGCGCAGCGCGTCGAGGATGCGCCCGTAGGTGATATACAGCAGCGTGAAGATCAGCAAGAGCGCGATGGGTACGACGATCATCAGGCGATTTTGGGCGCGCTCGAGGTTTTCGAATTGCCCGCCAAAATCGACGTAATAACCCGGCGGCAGCTCGACCTCTTCGTCGATGGCCTCGCGCACTCGTTTGACGAAGCCGCCGATATCGTCGTCGGAGACGTTGGACTCGATGATGACGCGGCGTTTGCTCCACTCGCGCTCGATGGTCGACGGCGAGTCGATCACTTCGATTTTGGCGAGCTGGCCGAGCGGCACGCGTTGGCCGTCGGCGGTGCGAATGAGGATCGAGCGGATCTCGTCGGGGTTGTCGCGATAATTCTCGGGGAGGCGCAAGACGAGGTCGAAGCGGCGTTGTCCCTGTCGGATCTCGCCGACCTTGGGGGTGCCCAGCGCCTCGACGTATTCGAGCACGTCCTCGACGGCCACCCCGTAGCGGGCGACCTGGTCGCGGTCGACCTCGATCTCCAGCACGGGGAGGCCCGTAAGCTGCTCGGTGGCCACGTCGGAGGCCCCCTCGAGCCCCTCGACGACCGTCTGAATCTCGCCGGCCTTCTCCTCGAGGACCTCGAAGTCGTCGCCGTACAGCTTGATGCCCACGTCGGCGCGAATGCCGGCGAGCATCTCGTTGACGCGCATCTCGATGGGCTGGGTGAAGATCATGCGCATGCCCGGCATGCCGTCGAGCTCCGATTGCATCTCCTCGACCAGGGCTTGCTTGGTCTCGGCGCGCGTCCACTCGTCGCGCGGATGCAACGTGATGAAGACGTCGGAGACCTCCAGGCCCATCGGGTCGGTGGCGACCTCGCCGGTGCCGGTGCGCGTCCAGACGTCTTCGACCTCGTCGGGAAACGCTTTGATGAGCTTTTGCTCGAGCTGGGTGCCGTAGCGAACCGACTCGTCGAGCGAGACGCCGGCCAGGCGCACCGTGTTGATGACCACCGAGTTCTCGTGGAGCCGGGGCACGAATTGGGAGCCCAGGCCCGAGGCGATTATCCCGGCGTTGAGCGCCACGACCGCCGCGCAGATCAATACGAGCTTCTGGTTGCGAAGCGACCACTCGAGCACCGGCCGGTATAGCTTTTTGAGCGCTCGGACCAGCCAGACATCGCCGGAGTGGCTGGGCTTTTGGCGCTCAGCGTCCTCATACACACCCTTTTTCATACGCCGCTTGAGCACCAGGCTGGCCAGCACCGGCATCAGGGTCATCGAGATGATCATCGAGCCCATCAGCGCGAAGATGACGGTGAGCGCCATGGGCCGGAACAGCTTCCCCTCGACGCCCTGCAGCGCCAGGATCGGCAGGTAGACGATCGCGATGATCAGCTCGCCGAATAGCGTGGGCTTTCGGACCTCGACGGCCGCGTCGCGCACCACCTCGATGATGCTGCGCCCAGAGGTGTCCTCGGCCAGGCGTCGCTCGGAGTTTTCGACCATGATGACCGAGCTGTCGACGACCAGGCCGAAGTCGATGGCGCCCAGGCTCATCAGGCTGCCGGCGATGCCGAATTGGAGCATCATATTGAAGGCGAAGAGCATCGACAGCGGGATGGCCAGCGCCACGATGATCCCGGCGCGCACGTTGCCGAGCAGCATAAAGAGAATCGCGATGACCAGCAGCGCGCCCTCGAGCAGGTTGTTGCGCACCGTCTCGAGCACCTCGTCGACCAGATCCGTGCGGCTGTACATCGCGTCGAGCGTGACGTCCTCGGGCAGGCTCTTTTGGGCCTCGGCGAGTCGGTCTTCGAGGGCGTGGGTCACCTCGCGGCTATTCTCGCCCATGAGCATGAAGCCCAGGCCCAGGACGGTCTCGCCCTCGCCGCTGGCGGTGACCGCGCCGCGCCGGATCTCGTGGCCCTCCTTGACGCTGGCGACGTTTGAGACGCGGATGGGCACGCCGTCGACGGCGGCCACCACGATCTTCTCGAGGTCTTCGAGGTCGCGAGCCAGCCCGACACCCTGCACGAGCTGGCTCTCCCCGCCGCTGCCGGCCAGACCGCCGCCCACGTTGGCGTTATTTCGCCGCAGCGCCAGCTCGACGTCGTCGATGGTCAGCTCGTATTTGATGAGCTGAGCCAGGTCGACGACCACGTGAAATTGCTTCTCGTAGCCGCCCCAGGTGTTGACCTCGGCCACCCCGGGCACGGTGAGCATCTGCGGGCGCACCACCCACTCGTGCAACGTTCGAAGCTCCCGCGCCGAGCGCTGATCGCTGTTGATCGTATATTGAAAGACCTCGCCGAGGCCCGTGGCGACCGGCCCTAAGGATGGTTTCGAGGCCCCGGCGGGCAGCTCGACCGTCTGTATCCGCTCGGTGACCACCTGCCGGCCCAGGTAGATATCCACGTCGTCATCGAAGATGACCGTGATCTGCGAGTAGCCGAATTTGGAGACCGAGCGGACCTCTTTGAGGCCCGGCAGGCCGCCGATGGCCTGCTCGAGCGGGAAGGTCAATTGTCGCTCGACCTCCAGCGGACTCAGCGCAGGCGCGACCGTATTGACGGTCACCTGGACGGGCGTGGTGTCCGGATAGGCGTCGAAGGGCAGCTCGCGAAAGGCGAGCACTCCGGCGACGATCAATAGACCGGTGATTAAGAGTACCGCGACGCGATGGCGCAGCGAGAGCTCGATGACTTTGGTCAGCATGGTCTATTCCTCTGGAACTTCGCAGCAGCCGGCGCCGATGCCGTCCTTATTCAACTCCGTCTTGAGCACGAAGGCGCCGGTGGTCACCACCGGCTCGCCGGGCTTCAACTCCCCGCGGACCTGCACGACGTCTCCATCGCGTCGGCCGATCTCGACCGCGCGCGGCTCATACTTGCCCTCGCCGGTTCGCACGAAGACGACCGCGCCGTCGTTGAACCGCTGCACGGCGTCCTTGGGGACGATCACGCCGGCCTTTGCCGGGGCGACCTCGATCTCGGCACGGGCGAATTGATGGGCGCGCAGCTTGCCGTCGGAGTTGTCGATCTCGGCGCGAACCGTGATGGTGCGGGTGCGCGGGTCGACCTCCGGTGAAATCCAGGTCACTTTCCCCTCGAATGTGCGGTCTTTGGCGCCGTCGACGCTCAGCACGACCGGCTGTCCTCGCTCGAGGGCGAAGCCCTCTTGCTCGGACACGTCGAGCATCGCCCACATCTTGGAGGTATCAACCACCGTCGCCAGGGGCGTCTCCTGGTTCGCGAACGCGCCGACGACCCCCGGTCGCTGCGCCACGCTGCCGGCGATCGGCGCGCGAACCGTATACCGGCCGGTGCTCGTCGTGCCCGCGCCGCCGGCCAGCCGAAGCGTGCTCTTCAGCGACTCCAGCTGCGACTCGGCGGCCTCGAAGTCACGACGCGCCTCCTCGACCTTGCGCTTGGCGGAGAGGCCCTTTTCTTGGAGCTTCTCCTGGCGCTCCAGGTTCGAGCGCGCGGTCTCGAGCGCCTGGGTCGCAGAGCGAACCTCCGCCTGGACGTCGCCCACATGCGCACTCTCGAGCACAAAGAGCGGGTCGCCTTTGTCGACCTCGTCGCCCATATCCACGAGCACCTCGCGCACGATGCCGGGCACGGCGGCGCGCACATCGGCATACTGGTTGCGGTCGAACTCCAGGCGCGTCGGCGCCTGCACGCCCATCCCCACCGGCGCCTCACGCACCGGCTCGGTCTCGATGCCGACGGTCGCCTCGTGGTCTTGTTGCTTCAAGATGATCTCGGTCCCCTCCTCGAGCCCCGTGACGGCCACTTTATCGCCCGGCGGGTCCATCGGATTGCACTTCGGACACGCCGACTCCGGGAAGCCATGCTCCTCACACCAATCGCCGGCCTCCTCGAATTTATCGACCAACTCCGGATGGCACTTCGTGCAATGCGACTCGGGCAGGCCGTGCCCGGCACACCACTCGCCATTTTCGGCGCTATGTTCGTCGCCTTCACCGTCGTTACCACCGCCAGAGCCGTCCTGCTCGGCCGCCCCGGCGCTCGCCGCGGTCTCTTCACCCGGCGGGTCCATCGGATTGCATTTCGGACACGCCGACTCCGGAAATTCGTGCTCCTCGCACCAATCGCCGGCCTCCTTATACCTATCGACCAGGTCCGGGTGGCACTTCGTGCAAAACGCCTCGGGCAGGTCGTGGCCGTGGCACCACCCCTCGTATTTAGGGTGTTCCTGAGCGATCTGCTCCGACATCGTCGCCGGCTCCCCGCCAGTTCCGTCGGATTTGTCACAGCCGATGAGGGCGCCGATCAGAGCGATGGCGAGGATGATCGAGAGGGCGTGGAGCCGGTCTCGTCTTGTTAAAAATGTCATATTCATGCCCGTTGGTGATGGTTGTTTTTATGGGCGTTTGTGGTGTCCGTGGCTCTCCGTGGGTGCGCCTCGCCGGCGCGCCTTCGGCGCATCCGGCTGGGCTTACCCACGGCTATGGTTTGGTTCCAAGCATAGCGACCAAATGGACGGATCGAATCGCCCGTACGCGCGGATCTTAGGAGACCAAACCATACCCTCGGTTAGCTATGGTTTGGTTCCAAGCATAGCGACCAGACGGACGGATCGAATCGCCCGTACGCGCGGCTCTCAGGAGACCAAACCATACCCGGGGGTAAGACGGGCGCCTTTTGCCCGTCGCACCCTCGGTAAGGGTCGACGCTCTAAGAAGCACCTAACTCGGGGGTAAGACGGGCGCTTTTTGCGCGTCGGAGGGCGCCGCATTCACGCAGAAATGTATCTCGGAGGCTTGAACAAACTCATCGAAATGCCGCCACACCCACTCGTGCACATCCCGGGCAAATCGCCACGAGGCGTGCTGGTCATAGAGGGGGGCGCTTGAAAGGAGGAAAAGACCGCCGGGGCGATGGAAGCGCAACACCCGCAGGCGTAGCACTCATCGAGGCAATCTCCGTCGTCGTCTTCACCGGGACACGGCTGCTCGCAGGGGTCCTCTCCGACCGTCTGCTCGGCCTGCTCGGCCTGAGTGCCTGATGCCGCCTGAGGCGTGGCCGTCACCACGAAAAACACACCGATCAACGCACATAGCGCCACGAAGAGGCGCCAGAAGGTGGGGTTAGGTTGTGCGTCGAGCTTGTGCATAGATGCGTCCACCGAGGGTTACTCGGCGGATAGCCGGAGTCGAACGAGCGACACGCCGAGCATAGACAAGCCCGGCGCGTCGCACAAGTCGAGGCTTTTCGGTGCATCAACATGCAGACACTGACGAAATTCCACGCTCCGCATCACGGGTCCGGCTGTGCGCACATGGAGACCGTCTCTACCGTTCCGCTGCTCAACTGGATTTGGACGTCCGAGTCGCAAACGGTGAGTTGGTTGTCGTCAATGCCTCCCGAACAGTCGCCATTATCATCGCACAAGCGAGAGCACCTGAAGATGCGGGTGTGACACTCTTTGGTCGTGCCACCTTTGGGAATCCGGCAGACCATCGTGTTGCCCGGATCGGAACAATCGGAGTCGCTGTTGCATGAACCACCAATGGGCGAGTCGATCGACAAGCATGCGCCGCTCTGACACAGCGAGTTGCTGCCGATGCCGCCGGCCGCCGCTTCACAATCGTCGCCAAGCAGACCCTCGTCTGGGTCATTGGTATTGACGATATTCTTGCGAATACAGATCTGATCGACTTGGTCTTCACGCACATTCTCGTTGATTCTGCAGGCGTGTTCGACGAGGTCGCCGTTCGAGTTCGTGAATTCGAGGCCGGCACAATCGCTATTGTCCGAGCAGCCGCTATTGCAAAAGCCGAGGTCGCTGTTGCCGACCGGATACGTCGTGCAGATTTGGCCGGCCGCACACTGGCTGTCCTCGGCGCACATCACCGAGCATTCGTCGCTATTGCCGCTGAGGCAGATGCGCTCGCGGCAGTCGCTCGTTTGGGTGCAGTGATCGCCCAGCGAGGCCGGGGCGTTGGAGTCGGGGAATTGGCAATAACCCTCGCGCTCGCCGTTGCTGACCGAGCGGATCTCGCTGCAGACGCGCACGCCGTCCGAGCAGGTGCCGGTGTCGTCGCAGCGCTCGTCGGGCAGCGTCTCGCAGACGTTGAAGGCGCCGGATAGCGACTCCTTGAGGATGGTGTTGGCCTCGCAGCGCTGGCCGGAGGCGCATTGATCGCTGAGCTCGCAGGGCGCCGCGCAGTGGTCGGCGAGGCAAACGAGGCTGGCGCATTCGGCGTCGTCGGTGCACTCGGTGCCGGTGGCCTTTCCGCCGGCGGTCGGCACGCAGACCGACTCCAGCGCGTCTTCGTCGGCGTTGGGCACGATGGCGCAGGTGGTGCCCGCACCACAATCGTCGTTCGAATCACACGCCGGCGGGTCCTCGGCCACGCAAACGCTCAGGTCGACGCTGCCGCCGGCCCCGTCGTCCACGCTCGCGGTGCCACATTCATAGCCCTCCGCGCTGCAATCGGCATCGTCATCGCAGGGGATGGAGCAGACGTCGCGAAAACGGCCGTCGTGGCAGAGATTGGCCGCGCAACCGACGTCGGCCGTACAGATATTGCCCAGGCCGCCACCGCCGTCGTTCTCGGCGCGGCAATACATCTCCACGCCGGCGCCGGAGCGATCGATATAGCAGACCTCGCCGATGGGACAGTCGTCCTTGCTGGTACAGGGCGTGGGCGGCTCGTCGCCGCCGTCGGCGTCACCACCGTCGGGCTCGTCGCCGCCGTCGGCATCGTCGCCGCCCTCGCCGGTATCAGCATCCTCGCCGCCACCGTCGGTCGCGTCTTCGTCGCCACCACCGTCGGTCGCGTCCGAACCACCACCGTCGTCGGCGTCCTCGCCGGTCGCGTCCACGCCGGCGTCGACCTCGCTCGAGTTATTGGCCGACGAGGCCGGATCGTCGGTCCCGCACGCCGCAACAAGGGCCACCAACACACATATCGACAACAAGCTCACTAACGTCCGCATCATCTGCTCCATTTTCGAGAGTCACATCTGTTGAGACTCCCGCGGGTCCCATTTCATTCAATATTCGTAGTATAACGCGGTGCGTTATAGATTAAAAATTTGTTTATTGGGAGGAACATCCGGTGGGTTTTAAGCCGGATCGAAATCCAACGACACCGAGTTGATGCAATAGCGCAGCCCCGTCGGCTCCGGCCCGTCCGGAAAGACGTGGCCCAGGTGCGACTCGCAGTTGCGGCACACCACCTCGACGCGGTTCATCCCGTGGCTGCGGTCGGTGCGCTCCTCGACGGCCTCCTCGTCGGTGGGCGCAAAGAAGCTCGGCCACCCGCTGCCCGACTTGAATTTGGTCTCCGAGTCGAACAGCGGCTGGCCGCACGCGGCGCATTTATACACCCCGGGCTCGTCGGTCTCGTACAACTCGCCGGCAAACGCCCGCTCGGTGCCGCCCTCGCGCAACACGCGGTATTGCTCCGGGGTGAGCTTCTCTCGCCAATAATCTTCGGATCGCTCGCGATCTGCACTCATGGTGAACTCCTCGGGGTAGGGACAACTCGCGCATAAGGTAGGGGCATTACACAGCATCGCAACAACGAATAAAGGAGGTCGACCCCGTGAACGTGAACGTGCACGTGAACGTGAACCGTAGTTAAACCTGCAGAGCGCTCAACATCTAGAGGCCGTTTCGATTGAGCAACCTAGCCCGATTCGAGCCGTTGTCCTTCGAACGGCCATGTGTGCAGTGGGTACGGCGGTTCACGTTCACGGCCACGTGCACGTTCACGTCTGAGACGGCTGTTGCCGTCTCTCTATTGCCCCAACACCCCGATTATGCGAAAGTTTCGCCCGTCGGCATCCGCCGGCCCGTGAGCCACCCGCAGCCCCCTTCGTCATGTTAAAGGTCTGGTACTCCAATCAGCTCGATCGCCTCGTCGACGGCTTGGTCGACGCGGTCGACTACGAGCGGCAGCGCAGCCAGGGCAGCGTCTTCGAGCGCACGCCGGTGGTGGTGCCCAATTGGAATATGGAGACCTACCTCAAATTCGGCATCGCCCGCCGAAGCGGCATCGCCGCGCATATGCAATACCAGCAGATGGGCGATTTTTTTGCATCGTTGCTGCCCGATGACGGGCGTTTTCGGCTGCTGTCGAACGCCGCGTTGCAGTTTTTGGTGGTCGACGCGCTCTGCGACGAAAAGCTCGTGGCGAGCGCGCAGATGAAGCCGGTGCGCCGCTACCTGGCCGCCGCCGGAGACGACCCCGATGCGCTCGAGCAGCGTCGCTTCCAGCTCGCCGCACACCTATCGGAACTCTTTGATAATTATGGGTTTACTCGCCCTCAGATGGTGCGGGCGTGGAACGAGGAGGCGCTCTTCGACGGGCCGCGCTGGGGACGCATCGAGCGCTGGCAGCGCGCGCTCTGGCTGGAGCTCTTCGGCGAGGGCGGGCGCATCGAGGCCGTGGCCGAGGAGGGCGGCACGCGGCCGATCTTGCTGTCGCAGCTCTTCGAGCACCTCGATCCCGAGGAACTCGACCTGCCGGGCGCCTTGCACTTCTTTGCGCCCGGCCACCTCGGCCTAGCCTTCGAGGAGCTGCTCGGCGTCATCGGCCAGCGCGCCGAGGTCTATGTGTGGGCGTTCAACCCGTGTCGGGAGTATTGGGAGGACGTGGTCACCGACGCCCAGGAGGAGAGCGAGCTGCTGTCGAGCACCGCGGTCGACGGCGGCCAATTGATGCTGGCGGTCGACGAGACCTTTTGGGAGCCGGAGAAGTTCCCGCTGCCGCTGAGGCTGTGGGGCCGCGCCGGCCGCGACCAGATGCGCATGCTCAACCGACTGGCCGGCCACGACGCACGCATGTTGTTTTCGGAGCCTATTGTAGAGCCCGCCGACGCCACACGAACCACGCTCCGCCAGATCCAGCAAGATGTCCTGGCGCTCGAGCGCGAGCGCGAGGAGCCCGTCGCCGAGCTCGACGACGACAGCGTCCAGATCTTCGCCTGCTCGGGCATCCAGCGCGAATGCGAGGCCATCGCCAACGAGATCTGGGCGCTCATCCGTGGAGAGCGCCAGATTCCCGGCGACCACGAAAGCCAAAAGCCGCTCCAATTCAACGACATCGCGATCATCGTCAACTCCGACCAGCGCGCCGAATACCAGACCCACCTCAAATCGGTGCTGCGCGACGTCCACGACATCCCGTTCAATATCGTCGACCTCGACGCCGCCTCCAATAGCCGGCTCATCGAGGCCATCGAGCTGCTGATCGACCTGCCGTTTGGCGACTTCAAACGCCGCGAGCTGCTCGAGCTTCTGACGCACCCGAACCTGGTCGCCAATTTCCCGGAGGTCGAGCCGCAGACCTGGCTCGACTGGTGCGACGAGCTCAATATCCTGCACGGCGCCGACCACTCCGACCACGCTGACACCTATATCGAGGAGGACCTCTTCAATTGGGATCAGGGTCTCAAACGCCTGGTGCTCGGCGGCTTCATGACCGGCGAGCCCAGCGGCGACACGCGCGCGTTCAGCCACGGTGGGTTCGACTACCTGCCCCACGAATACCCGCACGGCGAGGCGACCAGCGCCGCGCGGCTCGTGATGTGCGCCCGCTCGCTGATCGACGACGCCAAACGCTGCCGCGACGGAAAGCGTACCCTGGCCGATTGGTTCACCCTGATCGCCGAACTCATCGAGGACCACCTCGCCCCGACCGGCGACGACGAGGAATTCGAGCTGATGCGCTGCCGCAGGCTGCTCGGCGAGCTCGCCGACGCCGATCTGGCCGGCCGCGAGGTCTCCTACCGCGTCGCCCGCGAATTCGTCGGCCGCACGCTGTCGAATCTTGAAGGCCGCCACGGCCAATATCTGGCCGACGGTGTGGTCGTATCGTCGTTTTTGCGCCCGCGTCCGATCCCGTTTCGCGTGGTCTTCGTGGCGGGCATGGGCGAAGCCTACTTCCCATCCTCGGACGGCTCCGACCCGCTCGATTTGCGCCAGGCCAAGTGGCAAGAAGGCGACGCGCGCCGGCGCGACAAGGACAAATACGCGTTCTTGCAGACGCTCGTTTCCACCCGCGATCGGCTCTATCTCTCGTACGTCTCGCGCGACAGCCGAACCGGCGAGGCGCTCGAGCCGTCCTCGGTCGTGCGCGACCTGCAGCATATGCTCCAACAGAGCTATTTGGGCCGCGAGAAGGCCGACCAATGTGTGCGAGAGCACCCACTTCGGCGCTTCGACGAGGCTTATTTCGACGAAGACGCCGACTCAGGAGGCAAGCTCGGCCCTAACTATCATCCTGAAGCACGCCGAGAGGCCGCCGCCCGCGAGCTGCGACAGAGCCTCTTCGAGCATTGCCGCCAAGAGGGCGTGCCCTTCCCGGAGCTCGACCTGCTCGAAGACGCCCTCGACGCGCCGAACCGGCACCGCTTGCACCAGGTGCTCGGCACCTACGACAAGCCGGCGCCTTCCGACGGTACCGATCAGGGCGACGGGACCGACGAGGTCTCCCTGACCTTCTCGCAGCTTCGCCAATTCCTCGAATCCCCGCTGCAGGCCTCGGCGCGCTGGGTGCTCGGCCTGCGCACCGAGGACGAAGACGACGTGCTCGAGCGCGAGGACGAGTCCTTCGAGTCCTCGTATGTCGGCTCACTGCTGCTCGCCCGCGACGTCTTCACCCAGGCGGTCACCGAATCCGCGCCCCGAGAGGAGCTCGACTTCGCCGCAGTCTACGAGGAGCAAGCGCGCTATCTGGAGCTCAAAGGCGAGCTGCCCACCGGCCCGTTTCGCACGGGTGAGCGCACCCGCCACTTGGAGCTGATGCGAACCTGGCGCGAGAACTTGGGCATTCTCGGCGTCCCCTGCGACCGCCCGCTCCAACAAAAACGCTTCGGCCGCGCCCAACGCCACGCCCCGGTCGACCAGATCTGGGATTCGCTGAGCTTCGACCTCCACCTGCCGGTCGCCAACGACGGCACCAGGCGCACTCGCGTCGAGCTCTTCGGCGAGTCCGAAGTCCTCGACGCCGGCATGTCCACGGCCGTCACGCTGGTCTCCCGCAAACGCGCCAAGGGCCGCGACTTCCTGCGCGGCTTCATCACCCACCTCGCGCTGGTCGCCGCCGGCAAGCTCGACGAGACCGCCTCCTTCGATCTGGTCATCGTCCCCGGCCGCTCCCTGGCCAACGCCCGCAAGCTGTCCAACTACAAAAAAACCCTCAGCCCCATCTCCCACGACCAGGCGCTCGCCTACCTCGAGCTGCTGCTGACCGACTACCTCAGCGGCGTCCACGACCACCTTTTGCCCATCGAAGCCGCCCTCGACTACCACGACCCCAAAAACGAAAAGCCCTTCGACGAACTCGTCCACAAGCGACTCACCAGCCGCTGGAGCTCGTGCAGCGCCCAATACGGCCCCGTCGCCCACCCGGAGCGCTTCCCGGTGGCCGAGAACGTCGACGAGCTGCTGGAACGGCGGTTGGGGCCGTTTTTGTCGCGTTTGGGTAATTGAGGTTTTGGGTTTTGGGTTTCTTGGTTGGTCGGTTTGGTTGAGGTGGTGGGTGGTTGGTGGGGGTGCGCCTGGCGGCGTGGGTGGGGTTTTGGTTTTGGGTTTCTTGGTTGGTCGGTTTGGCTGTGGCTTTGGGTGGTTGGTGGGATTGCGCCTTTTGGTGTGGGCGGGTTTTTGTTTTCGGGTTTCTTAGTTGGTCGGTTTGGCTGTGGCTTTGGGTGGTTGGTGAGATTGCGCCTTTTGGTGTGGGCGGGTTTTTGGTTTCGGGTTTCGGGTTTCTCGTCGTGGCTAGCCGGAGATTCGCGCCTCCCCGAGACCCCTGCCGGTCTACCCGGCAGGTGAACCAGCTTGACCGGGCTAAGTGCAATCACGGAAATCACACAACTTACGTGTCTGTACTTAGGCGGAAATTGCGAAAAACTTGATATTTTTCGTCCAACTAACCCACCGTGGGATCCGAGCTCCCGCCCCCAGAAACCAGCCAAGACGCACCCCGGCAGTGCCTCCGCTGCCCCCTCTCGTGTGCCTTCTGGAGGGAATCAGCCAGGCCGGAATAGTCATCCAAAACGGTGCGCAGTCCGTGGGGCTCGCCTGTCCATTTTACACGCAACGCTGGGTGAGACGGTGCGTGTCGAGCTCGCGGTGCATGGTTTGCGCGCCGCGAGGCTTCTTCGGAGCCCTCATTATAGTTATCGGCGTTTTCGGCGAATCGTTGCGTATTTCTTTGTAGATCGCGCCGTGAAGCGGGGCAGGAGGGGCTTCGCCTATAGCTCACCCAAGCTCATTCACCGGCGGGATAAACCTCGCCGGGGTCTAAAGGCACAGCCTCTGGGGTAGCTCACCCAGGCTCATTCACCGGCGGGATAAACCTCGCCGGGGTCTAGAGGCGCGGCCTTCGGGTCAGCCCGCGGACGCCAAGAACCAAGAAACGAGCAGTTCAACCCTCCCCGCACAACCTCGGCCGCCCAGATGCCAAGAAACCAAGAAACCAGCAGTTCAACCCTCCCCGCACAACCTCGGCCGCCCGGACGCCAAGAAACCAAGAAACCAGCAGTTACTGCACAAATCGCGCACGTCCCTTATATTCGAACCTCCAACCAAGACTCGACACGAGAAGCGATATGCGACGCCTACTCATTACGGCATGCCTGGCAATATTGGGCCTGGCTGGATTTGGTCTGACCGCATGCGGAGTCGGCGAAGACGGCGTCGGCTTGCCCGAGATCTTGGATGTCCGCGCCCAACCGGACACCATCTCGCAAAGCGAGGCCAGCGACGGCGTCGACTTCACCGTCGAGATGGACGTCGTCGCCTTCGAGGGCGACATCACCGACGCCGAGGCCTTCATCCAAGTCGACGGCGGCAACCGCTTCTCGGAGCGCGAAGACTTCGAGATCGAGAGCAACACCATCCGCCTCATCGGCGTCACCCCCACTTGGTTCCAGGGCCTGGAGCCCGGCGAATACTCTATCGGCGCGAGCGTCAGCTCCGACGAGGGCGAGGATACCAGCCAATTAGATATGGCGACGGTGACGGTGACCGATTGACGCCCTCGACCGGTGCCAGACCTTCTAGGTCTGGTCACAAAACAAGCGTTTGTCGTCTTTGACTTTTACGCGCCGCTTTTTGCGCCTTCAATGGAGCAATGGACACAGCAGAGTCGCTCCCCTACAGTCGGCGAGTTCATTCAAATTACCGACGAACCCCGAAGTGGAGAACATGCGATATTATTTAGTGATGCTCTTGGCGACCTCGATGCTCTGCATTGCCGGATGTGGTGATGATAACGATGGCGGTGGCGCTCCTGCAGGTGATACTGGCACATCGTCTAACGAAGACGCCGCCCAAGACGACGACGCCGAAACTCCTTTTCCTGCGATCCTCGACGTCACGGTCGATCCGGACGAGCTCACTCTTGCTCAAGCTGAATCCACTGAGTTCAGCGTCCAGATCGTGCTCAACGATGGCTTCGAGGGTGAGATTATCGATGCGGACGCCTTCATTCAGATCGATGGTACCGACCGGGGTTCGCAGAGCGACTCCTTCGAGCAAAGCGGTAATACGCTCGAGCTCATCGGAGTGAGCGAAGCGTGGTTTGGCGGGTTGGAAGCGGGCTCCTATCAAATTGGGGCGGAGGTTGTTTCTGACCGTCAGGAAGACATCACCCATCTCGATTTGGCGACTGTGACGCTGACCGAATAAAGCGCTCGCGCGCTCTGCCAATTCGCACGAACACGCAAGGCAAGCCGAGACGGCTTGCGGCGGGCCAGAGGCCCGCGCTCCGGGCTCTTTGGCGAAGCGTTTTCCACGATTAAGAAACGTCGCCTGAACGCCATAAAAGAACCCTCTCCCTGAATCCCTCTCCACTCCGCTATCGCTCCGTGGAAAGGGACGCCCCACCTTGATCCTCCCCCTCCCTTCGCTAGCGCTTCGGGCGGGGAGGGAAGCCCGCCGGACTAACCAGCCCCACCTGCCTGTTTAAAACCCTGCCAACCCACCTGCCTGTTTAAAACCCTGCCAACCTGACCTATAACCAACACACGAGCACACACGCTCACCAAGAAACCCTAAACCAAGAAACCCTAAACCCAACTCCCCCATCAGGCGCACCCCCAACAACCACCCCAACGCCACAACCAAACCGACCAACCAAGAAACCCTAAACCAAGAAACCCAAAACCAAGTGACCGAAACCTACCGCATCCGCAAACCCGCCACCCTCACCGAGATCCCGCACGACAACCACGCGGTCATCGAGGCGTCGGCGGGGACCGGCAAGACGTATACGATCGAGCATATGGTGGTCGATCTCTTGCTGGCAGACCCGGAGCTTCGGATCGCCGAGATCTTGATCGTGACGTTTACGGAGCGGGCGACCAGCGAACTCAAAGGACGGATTCGCAAGCTGTTGCAGGCGATCGTGGACGGGGACGAGGAGGTTCTGGCCAAACCGTATGAGCCGGCCTGGGAGATCGGGCGTGACGAGCGGCGGCGGCTGCAACGGGCGTTGTCATCGTTTGATCTCGCGCCGATCCACACGATCCACGGGTTTTGTCACCGGGTGCTCACCGAGAACGCCTTCCAGAATAATCGGCTCTTCGACCAGGACCACACCGATTTTGATGTGATCTTCGAGCGGGTCTTCAAGGAGGCGCTTCGAAGGGAATTTGCGTTTCGGGACGAGTTTCGGCCGTATCTATCGGCGTGGCTGGAGGCCAAGGACCGCGCGGTCGAGCGGTTGCAATCGATTATGGCCGAGTGTGTGCGAAGCCGCGGGGAGATTCGGCCGGCCTTCGATGAGGCCGCGCTGCGCGAGGCGCTCGATGCCTTCGGCGTGCTCGGCGAGCCCGGGACGGCCGAGCTGGTCGAAGATCTGCGGGCCGAGCTCAAAGCCGAGGGCGTCCACCACGCGACCGTCAAAGCCGCGTGCGGGCGAGCCGAGACGTTGCTCGACGCGGTGGAGAGCTACCGGGAGACCGGTGAGGTCGCGCCGTTTCTGGCCGTGGCCAGCAGCAAGGACGTCTACGATTATCTGGACGAGAAGCTCGCCAGCTACAGCTTCGACGGGCAAGTGGGCTCGCTCATCCGGCAGGCCCACGAGGCGGTCGTGCCCATCGAAGCGGCGGTGGTGGGCAAATTCTTGCCGACGCTCCGGGAGATGCTCAGCGAGTACAAAGAACAGCGCGGGCATTTTTCCTACGACGATATGCTCAGCTTTGTGTGGGATAGCCTGGAGAGTGGCCGCGGCGAGGGACTCGTCGAGCAGCTGCGCGAGCGGTATCGCTACGCGCTCATCGATGAATTTCAGGACACCGACGACCTGCAGTGGAAGATCTTTCGGCATATCTACCACGACAGCAAAGACAACGTCTTTTACCTGATCGGCGACCCCAAGCAGGCCATCTACAGCTTTCGCGGCGCCGACGTCTATACCTACCTCGACGCCAAGAAGACCGTGCTCGACGCCGGCGGCGCGCTGGTGCGCCTGGACAAAAATTACCGCTCCTCGCTGGGCGTGATCTCCGCCTATAACGAGATCTTCGACCAGGAGGTTGAGCCGTCGTTCTTCACCGGCGATATCTCCTACGACACGCCCGTCGAATGCGCGCTCGCCGACCGCACACTCGTCGACAAAGCTGGCCAACTGGCCTCGCCGGTGCAGCTCGTCCAACTGATCGACGACGACCTCGACGCCAGCAAGCTCAAGGACGGCTTCGCCGCCTATTTCGCCTCCGAGATCCGCCGCATTCTCGACGACGAAGGCCGGCTATTCGTGCGCGAGACGGCCAAAAGTCCGCCGCGCGCAATTACGGCCAGCGATATCTATATCCTGACCCGCTCTCGCAGCGACGGCCGGCGCATCGCCGAGCATCTTCGAAAGGAGGGCATCCCGCACGCTTTCTTCAAGCAGGACGGGCTGTTCCAGACCGCCGAGGCCTCGCATATCCTGGAGCTTTTGCGCGCCGTGGCCCGCCCGCACGACCGCTCTCGGCGGCTCAAGGGCTGGCTGACGCCGTTTTTCGGACTCGAAATCGACGAGCTCGAAGACGCCGACGAGTTGCCGGAGACCGAGCCGCTTCTGCGCGATCTCTTCGACTGGCACCAGCTCGCCGAGCGGCGCTGGTTCGAGACGCTGTTCAACGACATCTCGACCCGCAGCGGGCTGCTGCGCCGCGAGATCTTCACCAGCACCAGCGAGCGCGCGCTGACCAATTACCTGCATATCTTCGAGCTTCTGCTCGAGGAGGCCGGCCACAACGGGCTGAACCTCGACGAGCTCATCTTGCGCCTGGAGGCGTTTATCGCCGGCGAGCAGGTACCGAGCGGCGAGGACGGCAACGTCCAGCGCCTGGAGACCGACGGCGACGCTGTTCAAATCATGACGATGCATAAGGCCAAGGGGCTCGAAGCCGAGGTCGTCTTCGTCTACGGCGGTTTCGGGCGCGCGCCGTCGGGCGGCCTATACAGCTTCCACGGCGCCGACGACCAGCCCATCCTCCAGATCGGCTCGCCGCCCACGACCGACAAGGAGCGCTGGGCGCAGGAACAATTCGAGGAGGAACAGCGCCTGATGTATGTCGCGCTGACGCGCGCGAAGTCTAGGCTATACCTGCCCTATATTGGCTTTGAAAATGGCGAGTCTAAAGACGACGCGCCGGTACGCGACTACCGCATCGACGGCACCTACGCGGCGCTTTTGCCACGGCTCGACGCCATCTGCGAGCAGCTCTCGGAGGCCCCCCGATCACAGGCGAGAGCACACCCTCACTTCGAGCTCGAGCAGGTCGAATATGCGCGCACGATTACCGTGCGGAACTTCGAGGCCGAAAAAGCCGCCATCTCGCGCTGGATGCCACCGGAAGAGCTGCCCGCGCCCTTCGACGACGACGAATTTAGGCCCTACCGCACCCGCCGCCACACGGTCAGCTCGTATAGCCGCATCAAAGGCGAGCGCAGCCGGCGCGCGGAGATCGAGCCCGAGGAGTTCAAGGCCGACGAGGCCCAGCCGATCTCCGAGTTGCTCGAGGACCGGGCGCTGCCGGGCGGAAAACGCGCCGGCGTCTTCCTGCACGAGCTCGTCGAGAACGTCGACTTCGACCACATCAACAGCTTCGAGACGCTCGACGGCTGGCTCGAAGACGACGAAGTCGACGCCGGCTTCAAGGCGCGCATGCGCCAGCACAGCGTGGACCCGAGCTACCTCGAATTCTGCAAGGAGCTCGTCTGGCGCTCGCTCAAAACCCCGCTGGGCGGACCCGACGCGCTGCCCTGCGTGGCCGAATCCGACCGCGCGCTGCGCGAGCTCGAATTCGTCTACCCGATCCCCGAGGCCTCCCACCCGACGCTGGGCGAGCTCGGCGACGGTGACAAAGGTGGCAAAAGTGGCAATTTTGACAAGGAAGATGGCAAAACGACCGAGTGGGAGATCGAGCGCGGCTATATCAAGGGGTTCGTCGACCTGATCTTCGAGGCCGACGGCCGCGTCTACTTCGCCGATTGGAAGAGCGACATCCTCGCCGACTACGACGAAGCCACCCTCGACGCCCACGTCGCCGAGCGCTACGCCATCCAGGCGACTATCTACTCGCTGGCGGTGGTCAAATTTCTGGACATCCGCACCAAGGCAGACTTCGAGGAGCGATTCGGCGGCTATTTATATTTGTTCATGCGCGGCATGGACGACGGCCGCGGCGTGTACTTCCGCCGGCCGACTTGGGAAGATGTCGTCGGCTATGAGCAGGAATTGAGAGAGCGGGTACGGTTTTAGCCTAATGCAACAAGACCTCTTCACATCCAACGAGCCGCCCAAGAAGACCGAGGCGCTCTCGCAAAAGAGTCGGCGGCGGCTGTCCGGCTTCGAGGCGCGGCTGGTCGACCGGGCGGCCGACCACGACCTGTCGGCGGCGATGGTCCACTACGCCTCCGAGTTGGTGCGCATGCAGGACGGCTTGGAGTTGCATGAGGAGCGCGCGCTTTTGTTGCTGGTGCTCTCCTCGATCGTCGAGCAGCGAAACGGCAGCACGCGCCTGCCGCTCGAGTTCGGCGAGGGCGGCTATTTGCGCCTGCTGGTGGGCGAACTCTTGCGCGGCCACGAGGACGAGGCGGCGCGGGTCTGCGGAAATATCGAGGGGCTGCTCGAGCGGTTTCTGGCCAACGAGGACGCCTCGGCCGTCATCGGCGGGCCGGAGGCCTATCGGCCGCTGATCGTCGACGGGCCGTATCTATATCAGCAGCGCATGCTCCACTGCGAAGACCGCCTCGTCGAGTCGATCTCGCGCAGGCTGACGCTCGAAGACGCGGAGCTGGCGGAAGACACGGTCAAAGAGGCCCTCGACGGAGTGCTGTCGTCGATGCCGACGCTGGCTGACGGCAGTCAGATGAAGCTCAACGCCGAGCAACAATACGCATTGCTAAGCGCCGTGCACCGTCCGCTATCGATCATCTCGGGCGGGCCGGGCACCGGAAAGACCTCGATCGTGGTGTCCCTGCTGCGCATGCTCGCCCGCCTGGGCGTCGAGGCCGACGATATTGCGCTGGCCGCGCCGACCGGCAAGGCGGCCAACCGCCTGGGCGAGTCCATCGAGGCACAGCTCGCCGCGCTCGCGGAGCCGGCGGCGGCCGACGACGAGCTCGGCCGGGATTTGAGCGAGCCGCGCACGCTACACCGGCTGTTGGGCTATTCGCCGGCCTCGAACGGCTTTTATTATCACGAGAATAATCGGCTTCGACAGCGCGTGGTGATCGTCGACGAGGCGTCGATGATCGACCTGTTTTTGATGGAGCGCCTGGTCGCCGCGGTCGACCCGGGGGCGCGTCTGGTGCTGTTGGGCGACGCCGAGCAGCTCCCGTCGGTCGACGCCGGCGCGGTGTTCCGCGACCTGGTGCCCCGGCGCGTCGACACCCGCACAAGCTGGCGCACGCTCGCCAAGACACCGCTCGAAGAAGACACGGAGATCAGCGACGAGCCCACCGCCGCCAACGCCGTGCGCCTCGAGAAGAGCTACCGCATGGACCCGAATAGCCCGGCGGGCTCGTCGATCTTGCGCTGTGCGCGCCGCATCAACCGCGGCGAATACGCGCCGCTCTTCGATGACGACGAGGCGCTGGTCTCGGTGCGCGGGGCGACCGACGACATCATGCGCGAGGGTGTCGAGCTGCTCGAGCCCCCCGCGGATCGCCCCCAGCCCGATCCGCAGACGCTCGGCGCGTTCGTCGAGTGGTGGTATTCGCATCAGTTGGCTCGTGTAGATGAATCTGGTGGGGACAAATCGGGGCCAGACGAGTTTCGCCGCCAGATCGTCGAGCCGTTCTCCTTCGACGGAGAGCGCTTCGACGAGGCGTCCACAGCCCGGCTCGAGCGGCTCTTCGATCACTTCTCGAGCTTCCGGGTGCTCACCATCACCCGCGTCTTCGTCACCGGCGCCGAGCGCCTCAATGCCGCCTTCCACGCCCGGCACCGCCGGCTTCTGGGGCCCGCCTACGCCGAGAGCCTGGAGGTCGGCGAGCCGATCATCATGCTGCAAAACGACTACGGACGCGGGCTGTTTAACGGCGATCAGGGCCTGGTCGTCGACGTCATGCGCCCGGCCAGCGCCGGCCGGCGAACGCAGCGCATGGCCGTCTTCGAGCGAAACGGCCGGTTTGTGCCGTTCAATCTCGAGCCGCTTCGCCGCCACATCGAGCACGCCTTCGCCCTGACCGTCCACAAGGCTCAGGGCTCGGAATTCGACGGCGTCGCCATCGTGCTGCCCGCCGAAGATCTCCCCCTGTACACCCGCGAGATCCTGTATACCGGCATCACCCGCAGCCGGCGCTCGGTCGTCATGGTCGGCCCGCGCGAGCTCATCGAGGCCGCCTCTCAAAACCCGGTGCGTCGGTTCTCGGGCATCGCTGACAAACTCGCCCGCGGCGACGACGGCCAATGATGGTCGGCGTATCGCGTTGTACTTCTCGGCTGCGTGCTAAGCTTCTTTCTAGCCGGTTGTCTCTACCAGAACGTTGTTTTGACGCTGTAACGAGGCAGCGATCTGTCTATTTTGTAAAATTACTTCCGCACTCATAGGGACAAAATGAATCACGCAGAGCCTCTCTCCGCCGATGCGCTTCGCTGGCAATGTGATCCCTCACAATTCGACTTCGAGACGAGCGATGAACTCCCCAAGATGGATGATATCATCGGCCAGGAGCGCGCCGTCGAAGCGATCGAATTTGGTATGGGAATCCGTGGCCGAGGCTATAACCTCTTTGCCCACGGACCGACCGGCACGGGCAAATACGAGATTGTGCGCCACTTCTTGAAGCGCCAGGCCGCCGAGCAACAGTGCCCTCCGGACCTGTGCTACGTGCAGAATTTCGAGAAGGAGCGCGAGCCCCAGAAGTTGCTGGTCCCCGCCGGACAAGGCGTGGAGCTCAGCGAGGATATGGAGAGCCTCATCGAGGATCTCAAGGCGTCGGTCCCCGCCGCCTTCGAGAGCGAGGACTACCAGGTCCGCCGCAGCGCCATCGACGAGGAATTCCAGGGCAAGCAACAGGACGCGCTGGCCGAGATCACCGAGGAGGCCGAGGAGCGCGGCATCCGCATCATGCAGACCCCCGCCGGCATCGCCTTCGCGCCGCTCAAAGACAACGAGGTCGTCGGCCCCGAAGACGCCGAGCAGCTCACCGACGAGGAGCGTGATCAGGCCCAGGAGGTCATCGACGAGCTCGAGGACAAGCTGCGAAAGGAGCTCAGAAACGCGCCGCGTTGGGAGCGAAAGCGCCGCGAGAAGCTCAAGGCGCTGCGCGAAGAGGTCGCCGGCTATGTGGTCGCCGGCCCGTTCGCCGAGCTTCGCGAGAAATACGAGGACCTCCCCCCGGTCCAAGAGTTCCTGCACGACGCCGAAGCCGACGTCATCGACAATATCGAGTATTTCATCCTCGCTCAGCGCGTCGAGCACGCCCACATCGTATCGCTGGGTGCCGAGCCCGACGCGTTGTCGATGGGCGACGCAGGCGGCCAAAGCGGCGGGGGAGATGGCGGCGGGGGTGCCGGCCAGGCGGGCGGCGGGCCGCATCGGCGCGAGATTTCATTTCGCCGCTATAACGTCAACGTCCTGGTCGACAACTCCGCGCTCGACGGCGCCCCGGTGGTCTACGAGGACGACCCGACCCTCGACCGGCTGCTGGGCAAGATCGAGCACCTCGCCCAATTCGGCGCGCTGGTCACCGACTTCAACCTCATCCAGCCGGGCGCACTGCACCGGGCAAACGGCGGCTATCTGATCGTCGACGCCCGCAAACTGCTGATGCACCCGCTGTCCTACGAGCAGCTCAAGCGCGCGCTATACTCCGAGCAGGTCCACATCGAGTCCGCCAAACAGGTCATGGGCATGGCCCATACCGTCACCCTCGAGCCCGAGCCGGTCGACCTGGACGTCAAGGTCGTGCTGCTCGGTGAGCGCGAGCTGTATTATAAGCTCGACCAACTCGACCATGAATTCGGAGAGCTATTCAAGGTCGCCGCCGATTTCAACGAGCGGATGCCTCGTCGGGACAACCTCGACCAATTCAGCCGCCTGGTCGCCGGCTTCGCCCGAGAAAACGATTGCGCCCCGCTCAACCCGGGGGCGATGGCCCAGCTCATCGAGCAAGCTGCCCGCCTCGCCGGGGAGCGCGACAAATTATCGACCCACAGCGAGAGCCTGCGCGACTTGATCCGCGAGGCGAGCTACCTGGCCGAAAAGAGCGGCGGGCAGGTCATCGGCACCGAGCATATCTGCCAGGCCGTCGCTGCCCAGGAACGACGCGCGGACCGGGTGCGCGAGCGGCTCCAGGAGCAGATTGAGCGCCAAACCCTGATGATCGACACCGAAGGCGAGGCCGTCGGTCAGGTCAACGGCCTGTCGGTGCTCAGCATCGGAGACTTCGCCTTCGGCCGGCCCCATCGGATCACGGCCAGCGCCCGCGTGGGCAAAGGCGAGCTGGTCGATATCGAGCGCGAGGCCAACCTCGGCGGGCCGCTGCACTCCAAGGGCGTGCTGATTCTGGCGGGCTTTTTGGGCAGCCGCTTTGGCAAAATGCAGCCTCTATCGCTGACCGCCAGCCTGGTCTTCGAGCAGACCTACGGCGGCATCGAAGGCGACAGCGCCTCGCTCGGCGAGGTGTGCGCACTTCTATCCGAGTTGGCCGAGGCGCCCATTCGCCAGGACCTGGCCATCACCGGCTCGGTCAACCAGCAGGGACGCGTGCAGGCCATCGGCGGCGCCTCCGAGAAGATCGAGGGCTTCTACGACATCTGCAAGATGCGCGGACTCAGCGGCAAACAGGGCGTGCTCATCCCCGATTCGAATGTGCGCCATCTGATGGTGCGTGAGGAAGTAGTCAAGGCCGTCGATCGCGGCGAGTTCAACGTCTACACCGTCAAGAGCGTCGATCAGGCCATGCAGCTTCTGACCGGTGTGGAAGCCGGCGAGCGCGACAAAGATGGCGAGTATCCGGAGGAGACGATCAATGGGCGGGTGGCGCGCACGCTCGACGCTTTCGCCGAGCGCGCGCGCCAATTCGAATTTGGTCAGCGGGGGTAAGGCAGGCTTGGGGTACGGCGGGCTTGGGGCTTGGGGTACTGCGGGCTTGGGGCTCGGGGCTTGGGTACTACGTAACAGTCCCCCCACGCCCCGAGCCTCGAGCCCTTCAGTTCAAGTCACCCGGACGGTGCTCGCCTGCGGGCCCTTCTCGCCCATCTCCTCGGCAAATTGGACGTCGACGCCGATCTCGAGATCTTCGAAGTCCTGGTTGATCACCGAGTTGGCGTGGAAGTAGATCTCTCGGCCGTCCGGGGCTTCCAAAAAGCCGTAGCCCTCGTCGGGGAAGAGCCGGGCGATCACCCCCTTGGGCGGCTCGGTGCGAGCCTCGGCTCGGCGCGCCTCACGCTGCTTGCCGGCGTGGGTCTTGAGCCGGCGCTCGGCGGTGTCGAAGGCGTCGCGAATGGCCACATAGATGTCGGTGTGCTCGTTTTCCTCCGGGCGTGGATTGGTCGACACGACGATCTCCTTGCCGGGGACCGTGATGTCGATATGCACCTCATAATGCTGAGTATTATACTGGCTTTTGTGAGGCGCCTCGACCGAGACGCGACAGGACGTGATGTCCTTATAATAGCGCTCCAAGCGGTCGACGCGCTCGCGGACGCGCTGCTCGACGGCGGGAGACGAATCGACGTTAACAAAAGCGAGTTCCAGAGGGATTTTCATGTGTGGCACCTACAATTTCCAGGGTTCTTACGACGACTGCGTTCAGTCGTTTTAATGAATCAATAAGCACGGCGCACCTGACTGCAAAGAAGCTTCTTTGTTGGCCACTGGCTACCGGGTCTTTTCAGGCCGACGATCGTGTCTAGATTTAATGCAGCCGTATTGAAATTGAACAAGCCGATCCGCTCTGCTACAGAGATCCTCAGCAGTTCTCCAACTACAACCGCGCCCACTTCAACCTTTTTAGGCGGAGACCAACCTATGATGGACCGAAACCTGGCACTCGAACTCGTGCGCGTGACTGAAGCGGCGGCGATCGCCTCGGCCCGCACGATGGGACAGGGCGACGCTCACCACAGCGACCACCAGGCAGTAAGCGCGATGCGCGCGGCGTTCGACTCGCTGCAGATCAACGGCACGGTCGTCATCGGTGAAGGGGAGCGCGACGAGGCCCCGATGCTATATATCGGCGAGGAAGTGGGGCTGCGCGGCGAGGACCACCCGGAGATGGATATCGCGCTCGACCCGCTCGAGGGCACCGACCTTTGCGCCTGCGGCAAGCCCGGCGCCATCGCGGTCATTGCGATGGGCCCGCGCGGCAGCATGCTGCTCGCCCCCGATATCTATATGGATAAGATCGCAGTCGGCCCCGAGGGCCGCGGGGTCGTCGATATCGACAAGACGCCCGCCGAGAACTTGAAAGCCCTCGCCCAGGCCAAAGGCGTCAAGCTCGAGGAGTTGACCGCCATCATGCTCGACCGCTCGCGCCACCAGGAGTTGATGCAAGAGGTGCGCGAATGCGGCACCCGCATCCGGCTCATCCCCGACGGTGACGTCCACGCGGCGATCGCCACCTGCCAGGAGGACACCGGCATCGACATCCTCTTCGGCATCGGCGGCGCCCCCGAGGGCGTCCTCGCCGCCGCGGCGCTGCAATGCGTCGGCGGCGACATGCAGGCCCGGCTGATCTTCCGCAACGAGCAGGAGATGCAGCGCGCACGCGGCGTGATGGGCGAAGACGCCGACATCCACCGCAAGCTGACCATCGACGACCTCGCTCACGGCGAGGAGTTGCTCTTCGCGGCCACCGGCGTGACCTCCGGGGAGATGCTGCGCGGCGTACGCTTTTTCTCCGACGGCTGCGAGACCGACTCGGTGGTGATGCGCTCGAAATCGGGCACCATCCGCTCGGTCGAAGCCCGCCACAACTTCCACCGCAAGCCCTCCTATACCTCCGAGGGCCTGCATGAGAAGATGGCCGAGAAGGCGAAGAACGTGACGCTGGGCTCGCAGTCCGTGCCGGCGGAAGAGTAGGCTTGGGGCTTGGGGCTTGGGGAACAGCGCATAAGCCCTCTGTCACTCTTGTGTCATCCGGGAAGGTGTCGATATGTCAAATCGTGTCATCGACTTCAAACGCGACGAGTGGCACACCCGCGAGAAGCTCGCGGAGCTGCTCGATATCAGCGTCAGGACGCTGTATCGGCGTATTGACGATGGGGAAATCGAGGTCAAGGACACCCCCGAGGGCAAGCGTTATCGAGTGGCGGCGCAGGCAGAAGAACAAGAAGATGCCACGGTTGCCACTGATGTGTCAGATGACAAATTTGCCAGCTGGTTGCACGACGCTCTCCAACAGGAGCGCGGCCGCAGGCTCGAGCTCGAAGAGCTCAACGCCGGGCTGCGCAGCCAGCTCGACATGCTCACCGGCATGCGCGCTAAATACCACCTCGAGCGCGGCCGCCGCGAACAAGCCGAGCTCGAGCGCGACGAGCTCCGCGACCGACTCCACGCCCTCCAACGCGAACTCGACAGCCTCTCCCACAAGCTCGACGACGAAGAGCAGCGCCGCCTACGCCTGGCGCTGGGCAGCCTCTCGCTGGAAATCCGCAAGAGCAAATAGGGCTAGAAGCCCTGGCACCGAACATCATGCCAAGAGCTACTTGGTCGCCGAGATCACGCCTGTCTTCTCGGCGCGAAGCAGCGCGAGCAGGTCCGCCTCGATGCCCGACGGTGAAGCTTCGATCACACGGCCCACCTCCTCGCCGTCACGCTCGACGATGAACGCCGGGATCGCCGCAAGATCGAGCGGCTCCTCGGAGACCTCGCCGGCGCGAAAATACTTGTCGACGCCGATGAGCTCGTAGGTAAAGGGCACCTCGCCGGCGATATCAGTCGCCTTGAAGAATCGGGGGAGCTCGCGCTGGCAGTCGCTGCACCAGATCCCAAAATAGATCGTCAGCTTCGCGCCCGGCTCGACTTCGCTAAGCTCTTTGGCGACCTCCGCATCCGGCGATGCCTGGGCGACCGCCTGGCGCCAATCGTCTCGCTGCTTTTCGATCTGAGCGCGGCTTACCCGCCCGACAAGCTCCGCGTCACCGGCCTGCGCAGAGGCCTCGGCGGCTTGCTCGTCGCCCGCCTGCTCGTCGGCCGCATTTTGGGAATCGGGCTCGGTGGGCTCAGCCTGCCCGGCCGACTCGGCCTCCGACTCGCTCGTCGTCGCGCCCGGATCGTTCACAGCACTCTCGGAGTCGTCTTTCTCGCAGGCGGCTGCGGCGACCAGCGCCACAACGGCGGCGAACAACAGAATTTTTTCGAAGGCTGACCGAAGCTTCATCGTCGTGTTCTCTTACATCGGGTTGCGTTTGCGCTGCACCCATCATAGGTGAGGGTGTGTGCTTCGACAAAGAGCCCAACGGAGGCCGCCCCCGGCTCGACGAGAGAGTGTGTGATGCACGAGAGCCCTAAGCTGAGCCGCCGACTTCTTGCTGTGTTATTTGCCGCGATCTTCGTGTTGGCGAGCGCTTGCACCAGCGATCTGGCGACCGACTGAGCCGCCGGCGACGCTGACGTGAGCGGCGCTCCGGACGGTGATCAAAGCGACGCCGACACAGGCGGGGATGGTGGGCTCGATGGCGCCGAGGGCGATGCGCCAAAACCCGACGCCGCCGGGGACGCCGACGACGAGGTGTCCGTCCACTCCAAATACCTGCTGATCAGCGGCGCCTACGGCTCCAAAGCCAGCCACCAAAACCGGGTGTGGACCGGCTCACACAACTACACCGGCCCGGCGCTTCGCCGAAACGACGAGGTCTTGCTCAAGATCCGCCAGGACGAGGTCGACAACGCGTTTTTGGGCAATTGGAGTCATATGAGGACGCTGACACAGACGCTGCGTTGAGGGCGAGGCGTGCGGTTTGCGCCATCACGCCACACACCACCCAAATGACCCAATGAAGGCTCGATCACAGACGCCTCGCCACCACCAACCGCAGCGACGCGTATTCGCCGCCCGCAAACGGCTCGCGCACGTCGAGCTCGAAGCCGTGGCGCTCGAGCACCTCGCGGGCGCGCTCCAGGGTGAAGGTCAGGTAGAACATGATGAAGGGGGGCTTGATGAGACCCCAACCCGGGCGCAAGGCCGCGGGGCTCGTAAAGAACAGCCAGGGGAGGGCGTGCGGATACAAGACCGCGCACGCCGTGTACATCGTCGACGATTCCGGGACGTGGTCAATGTGCGGTCGTGATGGATTGATTGGAGAACACGTCGACGCACGGATGCGCCGATTCGCGACGACAACATCCTGTGGCGGATCGTCCATCCGCACAACCGGCCTTTTCCACAATCCGCCCACCACGACCTCGTCGCCAACACGTCTCCAAACCACCCGCTATGCGCACGGCCGGCGTGGTCTTGTACCCGCCGGCCTTCCCATGGTCGTATTTTACGAGCCCCGTGGCCTTGTGCCCGGGGATAGGGTCAACGCTCTCCACCGCCCAAAGATCCTCCCCCCAAAAACATTGACCACTGAACACACGTACAGTACATTCAAGCTGTACATTAGTTCAGCTTTCGGGCGCTCGATCTGAATGGATCGGACCCAAAAGATCAAACGAAAAGTTTGTAAAATATTGTTTGGAGCACCATGCCTAGAGCTGCCCTCAATCTCGATAAATTTGGTGGTGTCGTTCGCGCGGCGAGCCTGCTCGATGAGCGCCAGAGGCGCCGGGAGGAGCAGGCTGCGCGGTGGGGGCGCCAGGAGCTGGCCGGCCGGCTGGTCGAGCTGTCGGCAGGGCGAGCGGGATCGGCCCTGACGGTGGCGATGGGGCTTGTGTGGCAGGCGCAGATGGAGGCCGAGCCGGTGGCCTGGGTGCATGCCGCTGGCTCGAGCGACGCGTCGTCGTTTTACCCGCCCGACGTGGCCCGCGGCGGCATCGATCTGGGGGCGTTGGCGGTGGTGCGCGTCGCCGACGGTCACAAGGCGGCGCGCGCCGCCGACAAGCTGGCCCGGTCGGGGGGATTTGGGCTGGTGGTGCTCGATCTGGGCGGTGCCGCATCACCGCCCACGCCGCTGATGCGCCGGCTGCTCGAGTGGGCCGAGGAGCACGATATGGCGCTCTTATGCCTGACCGATCGCCCCGAAGACGCCCCGGCGATCTGCCCGCTGGTGTCACTTCGCGCCGTCGCCGGCCGCCGGCGCGTCGGCGAAGATCGCTTCGAGTGTCGAGTCGATGTGGTGCGCGACAAACAGCGCAGCCCGGGATGGAGCCACGAGGAGGTATGCTGTGGACCGCCTGGCCTGCGTTAACCTCATCGATCTGCCGCTGCAGCTCTTGCTTCGCAGACACCCCGATTGGAAGACAGATCCGGTGGTCGTCGTCGACAAAGACGAGCCCGGCGGTACGGTCGAATGGGTCAATAAATACGCGCGGCGGGCGCGGATCTTGCCCGGCATGCGCTACGGGGAGGCGCTGTCCTTGAAGCACGATCTCGAGGCCGGCTCGGTCGAGCCGGCCGAGCTCGACGCCAGCATCGAGGCGGTCGCCAAGAGGCTGCTCGATTATACGCCGCATGTGGAGGCGGCCGACGACCAGCCGGGCATCTTCTGGCTGGACGCCGCCGGCTTCGACCGGCTCTTCGGCAGCTTCGAGAGCTGGGCGAAAGCCGTCGCCGAGGAGCTCCTGGAGCGCGAGGGCTTTTATACGACGATTGTGGTCGGCTTCGGCCGCTTCGGCACCTGGGCCATCGCCCGGGCCAAGCGCGGTGGGCTGCTGATCTTTGGCGAGCCCGACGAGCAAGATCGGCTGGTGCGCCGGGTGCCGCTCGAGGCGCTGCACGTCGATCCTAAGTTTCGCGACGGGCTCGACAAGCTCGGCATTCGCACGGTCGGGGACTTCTTGAAGCTGCCGCCAGACGGTGTGCACAGGCGATTTGGCGAGCAGGCGCTGCAGCTCTACCGACGAGCGCGCGGCGATCTGAAGATGCCGCTGGTGCCCTATTCGCCCGACGACGCCCCCGCCGAGCACCTCGAGCTGGGCAGCCCGGAGAGCAATTCGACCCGGCTGGTCTTCTGGCTCAAGCGCTACCTGCACCCGCTGCTCGTCGAGCTCGATCGCCGCCAGGAGAAGCTCGTGCGCCTGGAGATCATCTTTATCTTCGAGCGCGGCGCGGGCGCAGCACGCTTCGGCGTGCGCCCGGCCGAGCCGACCGTCGACGAGGCCCAGGTATTGGAGCTCATCCGGCTGCGGCTCGACTCGCTGGAGCTGAGTGCGGGCGTCGTCGAGATCGAGTTGACCGCCCACACGACCCGCGCGCGCCAGGAGCAGATCAGGATGTTCGTGGCCGCCAAGGCCCGCGATCTGAGCGCCGCCAACCGCGCGCTGGCCAAGCTTCGCGCCGAGTTTGGCGACAGCGCGGTCGTCCGCGCTCGCCTCCGAGACGGCCACCTGCCCGAGGCCCGCTTCGAGTGGCAGCCGCTCGAGCGCCTCGAGGAGGCCGAGCCGCGCGAGGTCGACATACGCCCGCTGATCCGCCGCATCCGCCGCCGGCCTGAATCGCTCTCAGGGCCGATCTCCGGGCCACTTTCAAACGAAAGCGCCGGCCCCTTCGTGGTCTCCGGCGGCTGGTGGGCCGGCGGCGTCGACCGCCACTACCACTTCGTCGAAGACGAAAATGGCGAGCTCCAATGGATCTATTGGGACGCGAGGCGCGGGCGGTGGTTTCGGCATGGGGGGTGTGAATGATGCGCTCCAAGAGCGACCGAAGGGAGCCGATCCAAGAGCGACCAACGGGAGCTCCGCGCCCTGCTTTTCAAGGGCGCAATGGTAGCCCCCGCCGACCGAAGGGAGCCGGGGGTGGAGGTGCGATAGCCAAAGAAATTACGTCTCGGGTTTTTGTGGGCCCTCCCGGGGCTCCTTCCGCTAGCGCTCCAGTCGGCCCGGGCTACCCGTGCAACGCTAAACTACGCGTTGCGAAGCTCCCTTCGGTCGCTTTTGGGTGTCGATAGCCATGTACGTACCCATCTGGTGCAAATCGAATTTCTCCTTTCTCGAGGGCGCCAGCCACCCCTTCGAATACGTCGAGGCGTGTCACGCGCTGGGGGTCGAGGCGTTCGCGCTGACCGATCGCGACGGGGTGCACGGGGTGGTGCAGGCGCATGTGGAGGCCAAAAAACTCGGCATCAAGCTGATCGTCGGCGCCGAGATGACCGTGGCGCCCCACGAGCTCGCCCTCGATGATCGCTCGACGATCGTGCTGCTGGCGCAGACCCGCCAGGGCTACGCCAACCTGTGCCGGTTGATCACCAAGGGTCGGCTTCGCTGCGAGAAGGGCGACTCGGTGGTGACCTGGGCTGAGGTCTACGAGCACGCCGGCGACCTGCTGGCGCTGTGGGGAGGAGATCGCTCGTTGTTGGTGGCTGAAGATGCCCCCGAGGAGATCGCCGAGCAGCTTAAAGATGCCTTTGGCGACCGGCTCTACGCGATATGCGCGCGCCACCGACGCGCCGAGGAGGTCGCCGCCGAGGCCCGGCTGCTGGAGCGCGCCGCCCGCTGGGAGATCCCGGTGGCCGCGGCCAATGAGGTGCTCTACCACACCGAAGATCGCCGCCCCTTACAAGACCTGCTGACCTGCATTCGCCACGGCGTGACCCTCGACGACGCCGGCCGGCGCCTCAAACCCAACGCCGAGCACGCGCTCAAAGAGCCGCACGCGTTCCGAAAGCTCTTCCCCGACCGCCCCGAATTCATCGCCCACACCCGCGAGATCGCCGATCGCTGCACGTTCTCGATGGACGAGCTTCGCTATCGGTATCCGTCTGAGGAGCTGCCCGGCGGGCTGACGTCGGCCGACCGCCTGCGCCAATTGACGTACGAGGGGGCCAAAAAACGCTACGATGCCAGGGACGGCGTCGCTCCGGTTGAAGGTGTCCCCGCCGACGTGCACAAACAGCTCGAGCGCGAGCTCGCGCTCATCGAGGAGCTCGATTATTGCGGGTATTTTCTGACGATGAAGGAGATCGTCGACTTCTGCGACGAGCAGGGCATTTTGTGCCAGGGCCGCGGCTCGGCGGCCAACTCGGCGGTGTGTTATTGCCTGGGGATCACCGCGGTCGACCCGGTGCGCATGAAGCTATTCTTCGCGCGCTTCATCTCCCGGGAGCGAAACGAGCCGCCCGATATCGACCTGGACATCGAGCACGAGCGCCGCGAGGAGGTCATCCAGCACGTTTACGATAAATACGGGCGCTCGCACGCTGCGATGGTGGCCAACGTGATCCGCTACCGCGCCAAGTCGGCGGTGCGCGACGTCGGCAAGGCGCTGGGCCTGCCGGCGACCTCGCTCGACCGGCTGGCCAAGATCATCAGCCGCGGCGGCGCGCCCGACGATGAGGTCCTGAGCCAAGCCGGCCTCGACCCCGACACGCGCGCCCACAAGCTGCTGATGGAGTATGCCCGCCAGATCTTGGAGTTCCCGCGGCATCTGTCCATTCACCCGGGCGGCTTTTTGCTCGGCCACGAGCCGGTCCACGACATCGTGCCCATCGAAAACGGCTCGATGGACGACCGCACCGTCATCCAGTGGGATAAATACGCCGTCGAAGACCTCGGCCTCTTCAAGGTCGACCTGCTGGGGCTGGGCGCGCTGACCCACCTGCATAAATGCTTCGACTTGCTCGAGAAGCACCGCGGGCTCGACCTGTCGATGGCGACCATTCCGCCCGACGACCAGCCTACCTACGATTTGATCTGCGAGGCCGACACCGTCGGAGTCTTCCAGATCGAGAGCCGCGCGCAGATGAATATGCTGCCGCGCATGAGGCCGCGCAAATACTACGATCTGGTCGTCGAGATCTCCCTGATCCGCCCGGGCCCGATCACCGGAGATATGGTCCACCCGTATCTGCGCCGCCGCGAGGGCATCGAGCCCGTGACCTACCCGCACCCGTCGCTCGAGCCGGTGCTCGAGCGCACGTTGGGCATCCCGCTCTTCCAAGAACAAGTCATGAAGCTGGCCGTCGTCGCCGCCGATTATACCCCCGGCGAGGCCGACCAACTGCGGCGCGATATGGGGATGTGGCGGCAGACCGGCAAGATGGAGCGCCAGAAAGAGCGCCTGCGAGCGCGCATGCTCCAAAAGGGCATCACTGAAGAATTCGCCGAGCGCATCTTCCACCAGATCAAAGGCTTTGCCTCCTACGGCTTCCCCGAGAGCCACGCCGCCAGCTTCGCCCTGATCAGCTACGCGACCAGCTACCTGCGCTGCCACTACCTGGCCGAATTCACCTGCTCACTGCTCAACTCCCAGCCCATGGGCTTTTACCGCCCGGCCACCATCGTCGAAGACGCCAAACGCCACGGCCTCGAGGTCCGCCCGCTCAACATCCACTGGAGCTCATTCGACTGCACCCTCGAACAACGCCCCCCCTCCCGTGACCGTGACCGTGATCGTGATCGTGATCGTAAACGTAAACGTAAACGGCAGTTCTCCGTACGCATGGGCTTCCGCTTACTCAAAGGCCTCCGCGAAGACGAATGGCAGCGCATCGAACGCGCCCGCAACGACCGGGCATTCCACAGCATCGAAGACCTCGTCCGCCGCACCGGACTTCGCGAGCAGACCCTCGAAAAACTCGCCGAATCGGGCGCGCTCGACCCGCTGGAGTCCGACCGCCGCAAAGCCCTGTGGCAGGCCAAGGGGCTGGCGCGCACGCCTCAGCTGCCGCTCGATCTGCCCGAGCACGACGAGTCCCCCGATTTTGATGAGTTGGAGAGCTTCGAGACGATCTCGTGGGACTATCGCACGACCTCGCACAGCACCCGCGGCCACCCGCTGGCTCACCTTCGCCAGCGATTGGACGAAATGGGCCTGCCCAACGCCAAGACCGTGCGCGAGATGCGCCACGACCGGTTCGTCAACTACGCCGGCCTGGTCATCTGCCGGCAGCGGCCGTCGACCGCCTCGGGCACGATCTTCATGACGCTCGAGGACGAGACCGGCTTCCTCAACCTGATCGTGTGGCCCAGCGTCTACGAGGACTTCAAGCTGCTGTGCAAGACGCAGGATTTTTTGGGCATAAGCGGCCAGCTCCAATCCGAGCAGGGCGTGGTGCACCTGATCGCCGAGACCCTGTGGCGCCCGCGCCTCGACCAAAACCCGCGCGGGGCGAAGAGCCGGGACTTCCGCTGAGGCCCGCTCACATCTCGGTCGTAAACGGGAAGCGATAGTGCAGCATCAAGAACGCCTCGCCGATATGCCACAGCGCGTCGTCGCCGTCGCCGTCGAAGATCCCGCCGCCGATATCCTGCGGCAGATAGAAGTTGGAGTTCGCCCCGGCGCTGACCCCGAAGGAGTCGCTGAGCATCGTGCCGAATTTGAGGCCTACGCTGGCTCCGGGGCGCAAAAAGTGGGTCGGGGATTCGAAGGCGTCCGAGTCGATATACGCATAGGTGGCCAGCAGACCGGCGCCGACGCTCAGCCGGCTATCGCCGGATTGCATCAACGCCATGCCCACGTGCAACAGCTCCCAGGTCGCCCCGTAGATGCCGGTATTCTTGGTCTTCGGCGACAGGTACAAATTGCGCGGGATCAGCCCGAGCGCCGCCGGCTTGAAGCGCACGACGGTGTCCTCTTTGAACATGCCCCGGTATTTGCGCGGCACCGTATGCGGGTATTTGCGCACGAAGTCGCGGTCGATGATCGCCGCCATATTAAAGCGCAGCCCGTAGTGGACGGTCTGGTCTTCGACCACCGGCCCGGAGAGCAAGCCGTCGCCGACCAGGGGATTGCCGAAGGCGAAAAACGCCGGGCCGGCGGCGATGTCCACCGGCACGGTGATCTCGCGGGAGCGCTTCTTTCGGGTCGACGTGCTCTTCTTGGTCGTGCGCTTCGTCGTGCGGGTATCGCCGCTGCGCCTTCGCCGCGAGCTGCTCGTACGCCGCGAGCTCGATTTGGAGTCCGGCTCCGAACTCGACGATTTCCGCCGACGACTGCTCCCCCCGGCTTCTCCAGGCTGCTCGCCGGCACGACCCGACGACAGCTCATCGGCCGCCGGCCCGGACTGCGCCGACGCCGCCCCAAGACCCAAAAATGTGACCGCCAACGCGGCCACCACGACGAGCGAGACTCGGCACGAATACATCTTCATTCTCATCCCTCTGCGAACGAATGCTCCAACCAGTTTTCGATTCTCCATCTACCTTGGCTCATTTACCAAGACTGGTCGAGAGCCAAAGAAATTCATCGAGGCCGGACTAAGAGCCGCCACAGCGCCGGGGTTGGCCGCTTCGATGTCGTGTCTATTTCTTAGGATGAGTCTGGGGATCTATGAATACCTCGACGGAGTAGTCTGGAGCGGTGGCTTCAAGAGCTCCGATTCCAAGGCCAGTTGCTGGAGAATTACCGTGGACCAAGACGCGAGAATCGAGCAGTTGAAGTTGAATAGCTTCGTCTTCGAAACCGATCTCACCCTCGACGAGCTCGAGTGGTCCCGCATCATGGGAGCCAACGGGCTGGGCGCCTGGATGCTCAGCCAGATGGTCGAACTCGGCTCCCAATTCCTCGACATCCACAACCCCCAACACAGCGCCACCGCCGACGGCGAGGTCTATAGCTTCGAGATCGACGGCCAGCGCTCCCAATTCCGGCTGAAGTATACGCAGACCTTCACCGCCAACCTGCTCGGCGCCGTGCGCGCCGTGCTCGACGGGGTCAACGCCGGCCTCCGCCGCTCGATGACGCCGGTGCGCTTTGTCTGCGTCAAGGAGTGCTGTTCGGGACTCGGATGCTGCTATCGCATCATGCTGCTCCCCACCGCCTGGCTCGACGAGTTCAGCGACGTGCTCAACATCGTCGCCGGCGTCTCACCCGAGGATTACGAGACCCAGCCGCCGTTTTGGAACCCCGAAAGCGGGGACGATTTTTTGGAGTTGGGTTAGCATGCGCGCCTCGTGATGGAGCGCGGACAGCTTGTCCGCATTCGTGCGACGAGTGCGGGCGCGTCTTTTGCCCGCCGAGGAGTACGGAAAACTGGCGCAGCGTGCTGAGCCTAGCTGACCTTCCCTCTCGTAGCGTAGACTCACCGTGTGAGACACTCTTGCCATACCAGAACCCCGAAAAAGTCTCAGGAGAACTTCGCTAATCACGATCGTTCAGACGCTCTCGGGCCTCCTCGCGAATCCAGTCGACAGTGTCCTCTGCAAGGATTTCCAGTGCCTCGCGAGGCACTTTGGGATTGCGGCAAATACTGCTGCGAACGTACTCACAAGTGTCGTTGGCGAGCTTGATTTGGATGTCCGGTGGTGTTGCTCGTTTGTGGGAGATTCTCCAACGCACCTTGGGGACTTCGTCGACAGCGAGCTTTCGAATCACCGCCTCTGAAATCGTCTTGTTTCTCGCAAGGGCTTCTCGATGCTCGGGACAATCTGCGACGATCTCCATCGCAAGACTCTCAGGAATCTGCACCGTAAAGAGATGAGTGCTGCATTCTTCTATTAACGCCTCGTACTCCGCAATTGTATTGACAATGTCACTCATCGACCACCTCCCGAAGCAGTGTTTGCATTGCTTGCACTTCGCACCGGGAGCCGTCGGCGCTGCTGATCTGCAGTGCGTTCATATGATGCACGGAGACTTCGAAGCGCGGAGCCTTGGAAGTACGGAGCCCTGGAACCTCGGAATCATTGCTTCCCGGAGGCATGGTAGAGCCCTTGGAGCAGCTTGGAAACCATTGAATTTGCCGGCTGTGTCTAGCCTGCTCGCCCGCACCCGATCAGCAGTTGCCGACATGTCGTTTCAACGATTCAAAGGCGCTCCAAGTGCTCTACCATGACTCCACGGATCCAATGGTTCGGTGCTTCCACGCCTCCACGCCTCCACGCCTCCACGCCTCCACGCCCCAAGGTGTCGTTGCACTCAGCCATCCCGCACCATCTCCAAAAACCGAGCCTCGTCGATGATCTCGACATCAAGCTCGCGCGCCTGGTCGAGCTTGCTGCCGGGGTTGTCGCCGACGACCAGATAATCGGTCTGCGAGCTGACGCTCGAGGTCGCCCGGCCGCCGAGCGTCTCGATGCGCTCTTTGGCTTCCGCGCGGCTGAACTCCTCGAGCGCGCCGGTGAGTACGAATTTCTTTCCCTCCAGGGGCAGCTCTCCGGCCTCGCCATCTTGTGCGCCCGGCATCGGCTCGACCTCGAGGCCGAGCTCGAAGAGTCGCTCGAGCGCGCGCTGGTTTCTGGGCTCCTCGAAGAAGTCGACCACGCTGCCGGCGATCTCCGGGCCGACGCCCGAGACGGCTTCGAGCGCGTCGCGGGTGGTCTTGCTGAGCCGCTCGAGCGTGCCGAACTGCCGGGCCAATAGCCCCGCCGTATGCCGGCCGACCAGGGGAATGCCCAGCGCGTATATGAACCGGTCGAGGCGCACCTGTTTGGAGCCCTGAATATTGTCGTGGAGCTTGGTGGCCGATTTCTCGGCGAATCGCTCCAGCGAGACAAGCCGGTCGACGTCGAGCTCGAAGAGGTCCGGGATCGACTCGACCAGGCCGCGCTCGATCAACTGCACGATCGTCTCTTCGCCCAGGCCCTCGATATCCATGGCGTTTCGGGCGGCGAAATGCTCGATGCGCCCTTTGAGCTGCGCCGGGCAGCTCATGCCGTTGGGGCAGAAGTGGTTGGGCCCCTCGCGCACCGCCTCGGCGCCGCAGCTCGGACAGTGCGCGGGCATCTCGAAGGGAGCGCCGCGCTCGGCTTCGTCTTCGGGGTCGTTCGGCTCGATACGCTCGACGACCTCGGGGATGACGTCGCCGGCGCGCTGGATGCGCACCGTATCGCCCGGGCGTACGTCCTTGGCGTGGACCTCCTCGATATTATGCAGGGTCGCCCGGCTGACCGTCACCCCGCCGACCTCCACCGGATCGAGCAGCGCAAACGGCGTCAGACGCCCGGTGCGCCCGACCGAAACGCCGATATCCTCGAGGGTGGTGATCTCTTTTTTGGGCGCGAACTTCCAGGCCAGCGCCCAACGCGGACTCCTCGAGCGCACGCCCAGCTCGTCGCGCAGCCCGATCTCGTTGACCTTGATGACCATCCCGTCGATCTCGTAGTCGAGCTCGTCTCGCAGCTCGCATAGCTCGGCGTAGAACTGCTCGACCTCCCCGAAGGTCTCACACAGCCGGCTGTGCTCGTCGACCTTCAGGCCCCACTCGGGAAATGTCTCCAGCGCGTCGACCTCGGTGGCAAAGGGCTCGCCAGAGGCTTGCAAAATTTCGTAGAAGTAGACGTCCAGCGGGCGCTTGGCGACCTGGCTCGGATCGAGCAGACGCACGGTGCCGGCGGCCGCGTTTCGCGGGTTGGCAAACGCGTCCTCGCCGCCCTCCAGGCGCTTTTTGTTGAGCTCCTGAAAGCGCGCCTTGGGCATGAGCACCTCGCCGCGGACCGCCAAAAAGTCGGGGTGATCGCCGCGCAACCGAAGCGGCACAGAGGAAATGGTGCGCACATTGGGGGTGACCAGCTCGCCGACCTCTCCGTTGCCACGAGTCGCCGCGCGGCTGAGCTCGCCATTTTCGTAGATGACTTCGATAGACAGCCCGTCGAATTTGGGCTCGCACACATAGCTGAACTCGCCACCGTCTACTTGCCCCAAACGCTCGCGCACGAAGCGGTCGAAGCCGGCGACGTTCTCCGGCTCGAACTCGGCGTTGAGGCTGAGCATCGGGCGCACATGCTCGGTGCGCTCGAGCGCGTCCATCGGCTCGGCGCCCACCCGCTGAGTCGGCGAGTTGGGCGATTGGAGCGCCGGGAAGGCGTCCTCGAGCTCCTCGAGGCGCCGAAACAGACAATCATAGAGCCGATCGGAGATGACCGGATCGTTTTTGACGTAGTAGCGATAGTCGTGGAAGTCGACCGCCTCGCGAAGCAACTCGGCCTGCTCTTCGGCCTGCTTCCCAGAGAGCTCCCCAACATCATCGAATTCACAATCAGGATCTTCGATATACGGATTGTCCGCGCTCATCTCGGGCCTCTCAGGTCACTGCCGACGTAAGTACAAACACTCGGCATTATGAACACAAGCCAGCCCTTTCCAAACCCCCAACCCTAAACCCTAAACCCCAAACCTGCCGTTCCCCAAACCCGCAACTCAACCATAAAGATCGTCATAATCGACGTTATCGGGGCCTTCTTCCTCGGCCTCTTCGGGCTCCTCGTCGGGGTTAGCGGCCAAATACACGGCGCCGCCGAGCGGCAACGTGACCAAGAGCGCGCCGACGAGCACGCGCTTCCAGGAGTCCATGCTCGAGACGGCCTTGGTGTCTACGCCCCACAACAACATCGGAGCCAGCGCGACCAGCAAGACGGCCAGGCTGTGGCGGTGGTCCAAGAGCTCCGACCAGCCGGGAACATCGGCCGTGGACATATATCCGAAGGCCAGCAGGCCGGCGAAGATCACCGTAAACACGGTCGCCGCGCCCCGAGAGACACGAAGCGCACCGTGCCACCAGGCGACGACCAGGGCCGCTCCACCGGCGGCGGCCAACGCGCCCAAAAGCTGCGCGACGCGCGCCGAGCCGGTCAACCCGACGACCAGCGCGCCGACGGCCGCCGTCAACATCATCGCCACGGGCACCAATGCGCCGGGATAGCGGTCGGCCAGGCGGTCGAAGACCGAGATGATCTCGAGGGTCAGCAGCGTCAGCGTGCCCAACCAGATGAAGGCGCTCGTGCCCTCCCAATAATTCTCGACCATAAAGCCGAGCACAAAATACAGCGTCGCAAAGCTCGCCGCTGCTCGGAGCAGCCAGCGAAGCCACTTGCTGCTGTAGGTTCGGCCCTCGATTACGCCCACCAAAACGGCGAGCAACGCCATATACGGCATCCAATCGAGCGCCTCGGTCGGCACCAAGTCCGGTAGGCCGACCAGGCCCAGGTGTGCGGCGAGGTAGGCGACGCCGATGGCGACCGCACCGCCCCAGAAGCCGCCGAACACTCCCTTGGTCCCGTCCGTCCAAGGCTTCCATGCGAGCGCGAGGAGTACACCTGCCACAACCGCAGGCATCAGAACACCCAGCAGAACTTGCTCGATTATCAACATAACTCACTCCTCGCGCTCGCACGGTTATTTACAGCTTTAAGCTAAACGCACGATTATTGACGCACGCCTTCGACGGCGATGATCAGCTTGACCGCGTCGCTGACTGCACCGGGCATGAAGTCGACGCCGAAGTCACTTCGCTTGATGTGAAACACGGTGTGGAAGCCACGCCGGAAGTTGCCCTGCGGGTCTTCGCCGGCGCCGACGTGCTCGACCTGGGTGCTCACCGTCTTGGTCTTGCCGTGCATGGTGAGCTTGCCGGTGACCTTATAGGCGTCTTCGCCGACCTTCTCGAATTTGGTGCTCTCGAATTTGATCTCCGGAAATTGCTTGGTGTCGAAGAAGTCCGGGCCCTTCAGGTGAGCGTTGCGCTTGTCGTTATGCGTCTCGACGCTCGTGGCGTCGACGGCCAGCTCGAGCGAGCTTTTCTCGGGGTTGTCGGCGTCGAATTTGATGGTCCCCTTCTTGTCGACGAACTCGCCGTAGAAATAACCCACGCCGAAGTGCTTGACGCGAAACAGTACGTTGGAGTGGACGGGGTCGACCTCTAATTTCTCGACGCCGTCTTGCGCGGCGGCCGTGCCGGTCAGTCCGACCAACAGTCCAAGGGAGATCAGCGCGGTGAACAAAAAACGTAGCGATAGGTTCTGCATGGTACTACTCCTTATAGGTGTTTCAACGTTAAACTACAGGAATCGCCCGCGTCTCTACACGGGCTCCGATCATCTGCGGACACAGGATGCTCACAAATACTTTAATGTCAATGCATTTGCCGCGCTCATTTCGAAGATCTTTTTGAAGATCGTCTCGTTTGAAGGATTGTCTTTGAAAGATACGACGTCGGCTGCGTCTCATTGGTGTAGATGCAGAAGCCGGCGGCCGAGTTTCAAAACAGCTGGCATCGAATTTGCTTTATCTTGTGGGTGACACGCACCACGGAGACGAACCATGAAGGACAAAGACAAGCACATATTCGGAGACGCCGAACGCTACCGCCTGGCCGGCACCATCGCGCGCCTGGTCCACAACGGCTCGCCGAGCGACGTACGAGTGTTCTGCGAGGACCAACTGGTATGCGCCTCCTACGACAGCGGACGCACGCTGGTGCTCAATTCGGCCTCCAAGGAGGGCGTCGGGCTCATCGAGACCGTCCAGCAGGTCTGGCGCGCCGCTCGAAAGGCTCGGCGAATACGCAATCATGTAAAGAATGCGTAACTACGCACGAAGTTCATAACCCTGACATCCCTGTCAGCCCATCCGCGCCCATCCGCGCCCATCCGCGCCCATCCGCGCCCATCCGCGCCCATCCGCGCC
>CAYLTX010000006.1:41621-60554 GCA_964386725.1 uncultured Bradymonadales bacterium
GCGCCCATCCGCGCCCATCCGCGCCCATCCGCGCCCATCCGCGCCCATCCGCGCCCATCCGCGCCTGGACCCCTGGACCCCCGGACCCCTGAACCCCTGCAGTACCAGAACCCCTGCAGTACCAGAACCCCTGGACCCCTGAACCCCTATTTGCTATACAGTCGCCCGGAAAGAATCCACCGAACTAGCCAGGCTGAACCCCGCACAAAGAGAGTTGCCGTTATGCGCCGCAAGATGATGTACAGCAAGATTCACCGCGCCACGGTGACCCACGCCGACCTGCACTACGAGGGAAGCGTGACCATCGACGCCGACCTCCTCGAGGCGGCCGATATCCTGCCCTACGAGTGGATCTGTATCTGGAACGTCACCCAGGGCACCCGCCTGGAGACCTACGCCATCGAGGGGCCGGCCGGCTCGGGCGTCATCTGCGTCAACGGCGCCGCCGCCCACCTCAACGATCCGGGCGACCTGGTCATCCTGTGCACCTACTGCGAGATGGACGACGAGGAAGCCCGCGACCATGTGGGCACCTGCGTGCGCGTCGACGCCGACAATAAGATCATCGGCACCGAAAAAGAGACGCCCGGCCCCAAGATGCCGGAAAACCTCGCGGCTAGCGCAGAATAGACAGCATCACGGTGATCCCGGCGCGTAGCCGACGACCTTGAGTTCTACCAGCAAATTCGGGTGGGGGAGTTCTTTGACGCCGACGGCGGTCCGGGTTGGGCCGCCGCCCGCCGGGAAATAGGTATTGTAGACTTCGTTGAAGGCCGCGTAGTCGTCCATATCGACCAAGAAGACCGTCACGTCGACCAGGTGGTCGAGGCTAGCGTCGGCCTCCTTCAAGATCGCCTCGATATTCTCGAAGACCGCCTCGGCCTGCGCCTTGATATCCTTCTCGACGGTGCCGTCCTCGTGGATCGTCACACCCTTATGCGAGTTGTCCGGCTGCCTGCAGGACACCCCCGACACGAAAATCAGGTTCCCCACGCGACGGGCGTGCGGATAGTGGGCGAGCGGTTGGGCGAGGTCGTCGACTGAATACGATCGCATTGTTTTTGGGCCTATGTACGGATCAGCAAATAGAAACTCTCGAGAACGATGGTGCTTTAGATAGTAAGAGAGTCAGAAAGTGAGAGAGTCAGATACAGCAAAGGCTCTCTGCCGGGCGGTGACGCTCGATAGCAAAGCGCCTCTATCTAACTCTCTCACTCTCTTACTTTCTCACTCTCTGCTGTTTAGAGCTTTGTGCAGACGGTTTTTAGCTCACTGTAGAATTCCAGCGAGTGCAGCCCGCCTTCGCGGCCGACGCCGCTGAGTTTAACGCCGCCAAAAGGGGTGCGCAGGTCGCGCAGAAACCAGGTATTGAGCCATACCATGCCGGTCTCGAGGCCGGCGGCGATGTTGTGGGCGCGGTCGAGGTTTGTGGTCCACACCGCCGACGCCAGCCCGTAGGCGCTGTCGTTGGCCAGCCTCAACGCCTCTTCGTCGCTGTCGAAGGGTCGCACATGACAGGCCGGGCCGAAGATCTCCTCGGTCATGCAGCGCGCATCGTCGTCCAGATCTGTCCAGATGGTCGGCTCGACGAAGAAGCCGCCGTCATAGGGCGCGTCGAGTTCAGGGACGCCGCCGCCGGTGACCACCGTGGCTCCTTCCTCGCGGGCAAGCTCATAATAGGACAGGACCTTCTCGCGGTGATCGGCCGAGATCAACGGCCCGACCGAGGTCTTGTCATCGTAGGGATCGCCGAAGCGAAGCCCCTCGGCGCGCTCTTTGAGCCGAGCGACGAATTCGTCGAAAATCGGCCGCTCGACATAGACCCGCTCGGTACACAGGCAGACCTGCCCGCAATTCGAGAACACCGAGCGGACCGTGCCGTCGACGGCCTTGTCAAGATCGGCGTCGGCGAAGACCAGCGAGGGGTTCTTGCCGCCGAGTTCGAATGAGAGTTTTTTGAGGCTGTCGGCACTGGTCTTCTGGATGGCGCTGCCGGTGCGGCTCTCCCCGGTGAACGTGATCGCCGAGATGCCCGCGTGGCGCGTGATCGCCTCGCCGGCCGAGTCCGGCCCGAAGCCGTGGACCACGTTATAGACGCCCGAGGGCACGCCCACCTCATTGAAGACCTCGCCGAGCAGCGTGGCCGTGCCCGGGGTCTCCTCGGAGGGCTTGACCACCACCGTATTGCCCATCGCCAGCGCCGGGCCGAGCTTCCAGGTCAGCAATAAAAGCGGCAGATTCCACGGCGAAATCACTCCGACCACGCCCACCGGCTCTCGGAGCACGTAGCTCTGGGCCCGGCCCCCGTCGGAGGTGTCCATCGTATAGGACTGCGACTCGAGGTTTCTGGCCAGGTTGGCGAAGAATTTCAGGTTGGCCGCCCCGCGCGGGATGTCGACCTTGGACGCCCAGCTATTCGGCTTGCCGGTGTCGGCGATCTCGGCGGCCAAAAACTCGTCGAAGCGAGCCTCGATGCCCTCGCCGACCTTCTCCAACAGGTCGAGCCGCTCCAGGCGAGGCATCTGGCCCCAGGCGCCGTCCATGGCGCTTCTGGCGGCGGCGACCGCACGATCGACCTCGGCCTCACCGCCCTCGGCGACCGTCCCGATAAGCTCACCGGTGGCCGGATTGATATTCTCGAAGCTTCGCCCGTCGGCGGACGGGCAGAATTCGCCGTTGATGAAGTGGTTGAAAGCCATACTCTCGTTGCTCCAAATATCTTTGTGAAAGCGATAGATGTAGCCGCTGCGTACCTGCAAAATTTGACGCCATACGACCCCTAAATGGCCCTCGCGCAGTTCAGCGACTCAAATAGCGGGTGTGCCAACCCCTGCAAGGCGCTCAACCGTCCAACAAACTCATCTGCTGATCGTCGTCGGGGTCGTTCTTTTTCGGTTTTTTAGTCTTCGACTCGCTCTCCGCCGGGGAAGCCTGCGCGGACTCGTCTTCATCCGGCTTCTCTTCGGCAGCCGGCTTGTGGCGCCCCCGATGCTTGCTCCAACCGCCGACCGGGCGCAGCTCGGCGATGCGGCTGAGCCGGAAGACGCGCTCGTCGCGGCGCAGATGGCAATAGGCGTGGCAATAGGTCTCGGCGTCCAGACTAATGGGGGTGATGCGCCGGTGGGTCAACTCGCCGCGGCCGCGGCTATAATAATCCATCTCCAGATCGTGATTGCCGCCGATCGCCCAGCGGATCAATTCGTCGTCGCTGGAGTTCTCGTCGACGTGGTCAATCTCGCTGGTGGCGTCCTTCGACCACTCCGGATCGATGGCGTTGCCCAGCCACAACAACATCTCGTAGGCCTCGACCTCGATATCCATGACCTCTTTGGGCCCGAAGGTGGCCAGCGTGCGTCGCAGCACCGTCTCCAGCGGGCGCCTCGGCGCGCGGGTGCCGCCGCGCTCACGCAGGTTCTCGAGGATCAAGCAGGCCAGCGCCACGACCCCTCGCTCGTCGGCCGAGCGCAGCGAGATCTCGCCGGGGGTGGCGGGAAACTCCATCTCCTCCTCGCCCTCTTCAACGCGCGGCGAAGCCTTGGCGATCTTCTCAGCGATCCGCCCCCTGATGGTCGGAATATTAAACGGGCCGTCTTTTGCCACCGGCTAAACTCCTCGAGACGTGTGTTTTTGGGCTATCGTCGCGGGAATCATGGCAAAATCGGCGCCACTTGCCAATAGCGAGGCTAGCAAGAGGCTCGAATTGCGCCTCCCTCCCCGCTCGCAGCGCTCACTCCTCATCTCCGAGCTCATCCTCCAGCTCGTCTTTGAACTCGGCGAGCGCCTGCTCGGCGTGCATCTCGTCGAATTCGCGCTCGAGCACCGCCTCGTCGGGGTCGACCAGGCCGCTCTCCTTCCAGCGGCGCAAGATCTCCTCGGCGCGGGCGACCTCCTGGCCGTCGGGTCGCCGGCTCTCCTTTCGGAGCATGCCCTTCTCGGTGGCGATCATCTCGAGATCGACCTCGAGCTGCCGCCGCTCGGCGATGAGCTTCTTGGTGCGCTGGCGCGCCTCGTCGGCCAGGTCGGGCATGCCCTTCTCCTCGGCCAGGCGCACGCGCTTTTTCCACAATTCGATCTCCTCCTCGAGCCCGTCGGCGCGCTGGCGCGCCTTCTTCTCCTGTTGGACGAGGTAGGTCATGTGGGCGTGGATTACTGGATCGATGGGCATAGCACTATCTTCGTTGATGTTTTGTGGTTTTTGAGGCACCCCTCCGCCTCGGGCTGTACTACGCCCGAGGCACCTCCCCAGGGTCTTCGACCTGGGGAGGAACCTTCCGCTAGATTGCGCAGTGATTGCCTGTTGCGCGGAAAGCAACCACTGCGCGATCACGCTGAGAGTTCCTCCCTATGCGGCGTTCAGCCGCCATGGGGAGGTGCCGAGCAACGCGAGGCGGAGGGGCACCCCAGCAAGCTAAAACCTTCACTACAAAAACCTACCACACGCTCAACACTCTTCACATTCGACTGGAATTCCACTAGTTAATCAGCTGTTCGTACACCGATCATTCGAATCCCCAGACGCATACGAGAAGTAATCCCATGAGTGTTTCCGCCGGTGTCGTTGGTCTTCCCAACGTCGGAAAATCAACCATCTTCAACGCGCTGACTGAGGCTGGCGCCGATTCGGCCAACTATCCCTTCTGCACCATCGACCCCAACGTGGGGATCGTGCCGGTGCCCGATAAGCGCCTCGATATCATCAACTCGCATATCACCACCGAAGAGGTCATCCCCACGGTCGTCGAGATCGTCGACATCGCCGGGCTGGTCAAAGGTGCGTCCGAGGGCGAGGGGCTGGGCAATAAATTCCTGGCCAATATCCGCGAGGTCGACGCCATCTTGCACGTGGTTCGCTGCTTCGATGACTCCGACGTAGTTCACGTCGAGGGAAGCGTCAGCCCCACCCGAGACGTCGACATCATCAACACCGAGTTGCTGCTCGCCGACCTGCAGACGGTCGACAAGCGCTACGAAAAGGCGCGCCGCGCGGCCAAGAGCCAGGACAAAGAGGAGGTCGCCCGCGCGGCGGTCCTCGAAAAGGTCCAGGCCGCCCTCAACGAGGGCATCCCCGCCCGCGCGCTCGACCTCGACGCCAACGAGCGCAAGCTGGTCCACGACTGCCACCTGCTGACCATGAAGCCGGTCTTGTACGTGGCCAACGTCGACGAGGGCGACCTCGACGGCGACTCCCCCTACGTCCAGGAGCTTCGCGAACTCGCCGAGGGCGAGCAGAGCGACGTGGTCGTGGTCTGCGGCTCGATCGAATCGGAGCTCGCCGAGCTCGACGACGACGAAAAAGGCGAGATGCTCGAGGGACTCGGCATCGACGAGCCGGCGCTCAACGTACTCGTTCGCGCCGCCTACAAGCTACTCGGGCTGCAGAGCTTCTTCACCGCCGGCGAAAAAGAGGTCCGCGCCTGGACCATCCCGGTCGGCGCGACCGCCCCGCAAGCCGCCGGCGCCATCCACACCGACTTCGAGAAGCGCTTTATCCGCGCCGAGGTCTACACCGTCGACGCCCTCCAACAATACGGCGACGAAGCCGCCATCCGCCAAGCCGGCGAGCTCCGCCTCGAAGGCAAGGATTATATCGTCCAGGACGGCGACGTCATGCATATCCGGCATAATGCGTAACGGCGGGCTTGCGGCTTGGGGTTTGGGGCGCGCTCGCTCCGTCGACGCCGGCGCCCGCTCTGTCGGCGCCGAACGTGGTCGATGCTGCGACCTAACCAACACGCTACGGCGAAGGACGGAGCCTTCGCGGCGAGCACGGAGGCTGCGCGCCCCAACCTCATCCTTCGCGGCGGCTATTTTCTCAACCTTCCACTTGGTCTGGAGCGGCTTGTTGAGTGCCCAGCCCGTCTTCTTGCCGGGTTGACCTCCTCCCCGCGCAAAGCCACGGGGAGGGGCCTAATCAGACGGTTCTACAAAATAAGTGCGCGAACAATCAGTCGCCAAATCTGCGGCGATGCGCCCGTCGGAGCCAGCCCCGACATAAACGCGTTCGATGCGGCTAACTCCTGCGAGCGCCGCGAGCGCTTCGACTTGTTCCTGATAACGCAAGTCCGAAGCATTCGGTGATTCGGCACTGCCCATCGATGGAAGCTCGAAGAAGGCGTTCCGACAAACCGGGGCGGCATCGAATGCGTCGATGAGACGCTCTAGCCGTTGCTTTGCCCTCGGGATGTCCTCGAATGCAGCCGACCGACAATCATTGGCAGCCTCGACCACGAGCGCGTCGTCCCACAGCGGACTCGACGCCCAGGTGTCTCCCGCAGTGTCTTGTGGATAGCGTGAACCAACGCTGTAAAGTAGTCTCCCATCGTCGTACAACTCCGATAGCGCTTCGTCGTAGTCACGCATGACCTGGTCGAATGCCAAGTACAGTCCACCGGTGCGCGAGACGTGCGCCATCGCACAAACGTCAATCGGCTCTCGTTCCGACGACGGCGGGCCGACGACGCCTCTCAGGTGACGCAACGGCACCATCCTTGGCTGCTCGGCGTTGACGACCAATTGGAACTGTTCGATTTCAACCTGAGAGGCCGTATAAATCACCCGCTCGACGGTTCGTGGTGGTACATCCGGATGAACCACCAGAAGCAGCGAGCTCGGATAAAGCTCGAGTGGTCCATCCATCATCATCCTCACGATCCCGAGACCAGCGCCTACCCTTCGCACGACCGATGTCTGTTCGCTCAACACGTCGAAAAGCGGTGGGACGATAGCGCTGCTCCCACTCTTCATCGACTTTTCAGTAAACCGTCCGTCCTCCAAATCTGCGACTTCGACTCGCCCCGAGCGCCACGTCGGTACTGTATCATCCAGCCGCTCGATGAGCTCACCGCTCCACTCGCGTGCAGCAAACCAGTGCTCATCAGCACGCTTTGCCTCGAATTCTTCGCGGAGATGGTCTCGCCATGTGCCGTGCAGAAAGTGGGTCGAGACGTAGATTTTCTCGGGGGTTACCTCGACTGCGAGTGTTGGCTCCACCGACGAAGTAAATTGCGGAGGAATTGCGGGAACCTCGACAGCCGGGGCGTCAGCCTCCAGCTCCGGTGGCACTGGAGCATCGCAAGCAACGAGGAATGCAAAGAGGGCGGCCACAACCGCGATCTGCGCCATCTTGACGCGGCGGGCGCCGACGTTGGTCGCTCGCCAGCGTGCGGTGTAGCGCACGTTCATAACGCTGTCCTGTTGGAAGGATAGGTTTTCATCGCCTTTCCCCGAATTGGTGAGTGGTGGTAACGGGCTGAGAATATCACGCGGCGGGCGGTGGCGCATCCTGCGCATGAATTGGGGAGCGTCGGGGGAGTTCTGATCCCGTGAGCGGTTTGTGGCGTTCGGAGCGTAGATATTGCTGGTTCGCGGCGGTGCCCCCGGTCGCCTTCGCTCCCGGCACCCCACGCGGGGCGTGGGGTGCGAATGGTCGGTTTTGCGGGAGTGGTCGGTTTTTGTGGGGTAGCAAATCGACCACCTCCGAGAGACCGACCATTTCCACCCTCGACAACCCGACCACCTCCGAGAGACCGACCATTTCCACCCCCGCGCCGAGCGGCTCACGATCATACATAACTTCGAACGGCTGCTAAGGTCAGACTAGACCCGTGAACGTGCACGTGCACGTGAACGTGAACCGTAGTTAAACCGGCAGAATGCCCGCCATCACGAAGCAGCTTCGGTTGGGCAACATTGCCCGCTTCGAGCCTTTTCGCTGACTCCACCGGACGTGCAGGGGTGAGGTTCACGGCCACGTGCACGTTCACGGGCTCAAGCCGACCTCACTAGCTGCGCGAACACTTGTGATCAATCGTGAGGCGCTTAGCGGGGGTGGCGGCGCGTAGGCGCCGGGGACGGGGGTTGTTGGGTACCCGACACGCCTTTGCCAGGTTGCCCCTCTCCCCGGGCGAAAGACCCTGACTACTAGCCAAAGGTTACGATGAGGCGCCTTTCGATGAGCGGAACGTAGTGGAGCGTCGCCCTGCGGAGCGTAGCGTAGCAGGGCACTTGTAGCCGCGGGTGACCGACGGCCCCGCCTTTGGGGCCGGAGGGAGCACGGTCGAGCCGCATAAACCTGCGGATCACGAGCGCCCCCTTCCCCCTCCTTTTCCCTTTTTCTTCTTTCGCGTTCAGCGCCTGCGTTCGCTCGCCACCGGCGAGTTTCGTCGCCTGATGTGGGCGCCACAACCATGTTGGAGACCAAGAGAGGGCGTCAATGGTTATGTTGAGGTGCACTGCCATGGAGCGGGGTTGATTCTCATAGTCACTTAGAAACGTGACAAATGAGCAATCAACGCTCCAGCTTCTCCGTTGCGGCTTGTTGAGCGTTCCGAAGCGCATCGGCAACCTCTTGCACATTGGCGATATTCTCGAATTTGGGAGGCATGACAGCGTCCATCCATGGGAGGATGGTTCTGCCCATTTGCTCACCCCAGTCCTCGTAGACAGTGCCTTTGACATTCCCGAGGCGAATTGAGCCGTTTCCATTCCGGTATTCTTCGACGTCAATATCGTCTAGGTCTGCCAGCGAGACTGAACTTGTCGTCGTGCGCCGCCCGTCTTGCACGAAGATTACCCTTTTGTCGGTCAGTCCGTAGTAAGTTTGGCTTAGCTTCATCGCCCGATGCAGATAGCGTCCGAACGCAACGTAAAGGCTGAGTAGCAGGAACGGCAGCAAAACGATGTGATGCGCCCAGTCAGCTCCCACTGCTAGGAAAAAAACTCGAGAGCTCCAAGTGCGGTCGCATAAATGAATGCGAACAGGGATACGCATCCGTCGTTACCGGACGCCTGTAGAAGGCGAGCGGGTTCGCCCTCCCAAAGCAATTCTTCGTCGTCCATCAGCATATCTTTAATCACTGGTGACTCCGGTCGTGGCGCGCGTGGTTCCGTGATCCGATGAACTCCCCGAGCTGGTTTTGGGCTCAGTGACTACGGAAAGGATAGTGATTCTTAGCTGTGGTCGCCAACGTATCGCCGAAAGTTGCCTTATCCGCATCTAGACCGACCAAAGTTCCGCCGTGCAGTGGTCGCCGTTAGGGCGCAACCTTGTCGACGTTGGCGCGCGCCTCATCCACATCAAACGGATGGAGCGTGAAAGCTAAGCTCGCCGGTGGCGAGCCGCTGAAAAAGGAGAAAGGGAGCAAGGTGGCCGCCCGTGATCCGCAGGTTTATGCGGCTCGACCGTGCTCCCTCCGGCCCAAACAACGGGGCCTCCGGTCACCCGCGGCTACAAAGGCCCCCTGAACAACGGGGGCGACGTTTATGCGGGTTGACCGTGCTCCGTCCTCGCCGCGAAGGCTCCATCCTTCGCCGTAGCGTGTTGGTGAGGCCGCAGCATGGACCACGTTCGGCGCCGACGGAGCGGCGGCCGGCGTCGACGGAGCGAACGCGCTCCAATTTGAGCGCGGATGGCATGGGGCGCGCAGGCTCCGTCCTCGCCGCGGGAGCTCTGTCTCCCGCCGTAGCGTGTCCATGAGGTCGCAGCATGGACCACGTTCGGCGCCGACAGAGCGGGCGCCGGCGTCGACGGAGCGAGCGCGCCCCAACCCGACGCTTAAATCCTTAAAGCTCCACTTGGTCTGGGCGCGAGCCAACGCTACTCAAACCGATAATTCGCACCCAAACCAAACACAAAATACCGCGACGAATAGTCGCCGTTGCCCACGACCGTCGCCAGCTCGTCGTCGGCGTCGGTCGGGTTGATCTGGCGCATCTTCGAGTCGGTGATCTCTCGGTCGGCGAGGAAGTAGTACGCCGTGCCCGCGTCGAGCGACCACTTGTCGAGGTTCCAGCTCAGGCCGGCGGCGAGCATATGCTTGTCGCTGTCGGGCAAAAACACGCTGTAGTGGTCGTCGGGGACCGCGCCCGTCTCGAAGGTGTAGCCGGCTCTCAGGCTCAGATCTTGGCTGGCTCGGTAGTCGCCGCCCAGGCGAATCGAGAAGGTATCTCGATAATTGTGGGGCAGCGTCAGCGGCCCGACCGGGATCGAGCCGACGCCGCTGACGTTCTCGACGTTGACGTCGTTGGGCTTGGCGCTGATCTCGTCGAAGACCGACCAACCCTCCCACACCCCCGCCAACTCGACGTCGACCGGATCGACGACCAATCGAAGCGCCACGCGTACGATCGCCGGAAGCGTAAAGCCGGCGGCGACGCTGTCGTTGGACAGCCGCGCGCCGTCATAGGCCGGGTGGCTGGGCATGCGCACGTCCAATTTGGAGTCGTCGTCGTGGATCAACACCGGCGTCTGCGCCGAGATCGCCGCCTCCAGCGCCGGGCCCAGGCTCACCCACATGCCGACGTTGCCCGCCGGGGAGAAGAAGTCCTGCAGATCGATCTGGGTCAAGATGTCCAGGTCCTGGTCCTCGGGGCGGCCGAACGGACCGGTATAGCCGGAGGTCACGCTGACCAGCCGAAACGAGGCGATAACGTTCTGGAAGCCTGCGCCGACGCGGATATTCTCGGAGATCTCATAGCTCACCGCCGCGTTCAAAAACGCCATCAGCGAGCCCTTGTTGTCGATCAGCGTGTAGCGCTGGGGGCCGTTTTCGGGGAACGTCGCGCTGCTCATATACGGGGTGTAAAACCCGGCCGCCCAGCTCAATTTATCGACGCCGGTGGGCCCGCCGATCATGATCTGGGGGATGAGCTCGGGCGGCGCGGAGTTCGAGACCGGGTCGTAGGAGATCCGGCGATCGTCCTCGATGCGCGGGGCGCGGTGGAAGTCGAAGCTCAGGTCCACGGCGCTGGCGTCGACCGTCAGCGTCAGGCCGTCGCTCAGACTCAGGTTCGCCGGGTTATACCACAGGCTATTGAGGTCGCCGTCGCCGCTGGCGACGTAGGCGCCGGCGCGGCCCAGCGGGCGCACGCCGCGGCCGGGCAAATAAAACCCCGAGGCGAAGACCTCGGCGGCCATAAGGCTCACGCATAAAACGGCGCTGACAGCGGCGGTGATTCGTGCGGCAGTGTTGTAATTCAAGACGGACTCTGGGCGTTGCTTGCTGAAAATTCACTCGCTAGTGGTGCACCTGATCTCGATTCTTGGCTCAAATTGCAACGTCTTTACCAAGAACCAAGAACCAAGAACCAAAAACCAAGAACCAATTACTCGACGCGCGTGCTGACGATATCATAGAGCTGCTCGAGGCCGTGGACGTCGTCGCCAATCCAGCTCGCCAATTTGGCGAAGACTCGCTCGTAATCCTCGGGCGTATACGGCTCGTCGCTGGCCGGATCGACGCGGAAATAATCGGCGATCACGCCGCCCACCGTCGCAAAGGGCACCGTGCCGTCGGAGCGGTTCGAGAAGCCGCGCTCGAAGAGATCGAGCCCCCGGCCTTCCGGATCTTGTTCGACCGTATCGTGCAAAACCTGCAAGACGTGGCTGGCCAGCGGAAGCTCGCCCATCGGCTCGACGCCCCAGTCGCGGTCCGGATCGAGTATGCCGGACAAAAAGTGCGACAGCGGCACCCACACATCTTGTTGCAGCGTGTAGACCATCAGCACATAGGCGGCCATCGCCGCCTGATTGCGCCCATCGGGCGCGCCGATGAGGTGTTCGAAGAGGTCGTCGGCGAGCTCGCGATTCTCGGGGTTGGCGGCCAGATCTTCGCTCAAATCGACCAGCGCCGGGATCATACGCGAGTCCCACATGGACTCGACGTTGTCGACCTGTTCCTGGGTCAACCACTCCGACAGCCGCCCCTGCTGGCGCTCTTCGGCCGCGCGATCGGCCATATGCCGCGTCAGACGCGCGGTCAGGGCGCCGGTGCCCTCCTCGACAAAACGCGGGTCCTCACCTTCGGGCCACTCGGTGTCCAGCATCACCGTGTACATCGAGCTCATCATATCCTCGAGGGCCTGCTTGGCCTCCGGGTCGTCCTCGACCGTGTCGGCCATCTCGCCGGCCGCGTCCATCATGATGTGCATGCGGCTGAGGTCATACTCCTCCCGGTCGTCGGGCCGGGTCACGGATTGCTCGCCGTTTCGGCCCTCGAAGCCGTCGTCGGTGCGCGTGGCGTTGTGGACCAAGAGCCTGAGCTGCTCGGTGAAGTCGGCGTCGTTGTCGCCCTTGAGATCGTCGGCGGCCACCGAAAGCCGGTACAGCGCCTCGAAGAGCGTGCCGCGCTCCAACACGTCTCGAAGCGCCGGCTCGTAGCTGACCATATTGGCCCCCTTCATCGGCGAGTCGGTGCCGTCAGCGGTCTGGTAGAGGTCGGTGCGGCTCGAATAATGATCGTGGATGACCACGAACATCTCGGCGAGCAGCGCTTCTTTGTCGTGGTGGCTAAACGCGCACGACAGCGGCGCGATGGTGTCGATGAGACCGGAGGCCTCGGAGGCATACAGGATGTCGGCGTGATGGTTGGCCATCTTATAATCGTCTTTGCACACCGGCGGGTCGATGGCGATGGTGCCCACGAGCGGCAATTCGCCGGAGAGTTCATCGAAGTTGAACAGCCGCGTGATCTGGTCGGGGGTGGCTCTGCGGTCGAGCTTGACCCCGAAGACCGGGCTGAGCGTCGACAAGATGCTGGCGATGCTGTCGTTGCCGCCGATCAGATCGATGAGCGGCTGCAATCCGCCCATATCGGGCACGAAGTCGGCCAAATCGAGCGTACTGCCCACCGAGCGCAGGAAGGCCTCCGCGGAGCCGTCGAGGTGAACGAGCGGCGGCATATCGGCGAGCGAGGAGGGCTCGGTGATCTCCAGCGCATAGGGCGTGCCGGCGGTGTCGCGCAGCAGGTGGAAGAGGCGCTGGAACATGCTCCGATTATGCTCCGACTCGGGCGCGTCGAAGTCCATCGCTTCGCTGAAGATCTCGGAGTCGGGGCAGCTTCGAATGCACTCGTAGCGCTGCAGCGCCAGCTGGGGCTGGTAGCGCTCCACGCAGCTCCTCGGGTTCGACGACTCATCGTCAAACTCCTCGAAGATCGGATAGGTGTCCCGGCAGTCGTTGAAGCAGGTGTCGTAGGGCCCGTCGAGCGCGGGCACCGACGGATTCTGGTCTTTGTATTCGAGCAGCTTGCGCATCGGCTCGCCGGTGTGGCGCGTGATCGGCTGGCGAAGTGCCCAGAAGAAGTCTCGCCACAGCTCCGGGTCCGCCGAGATCTGCTCGAGCAGCGGCAAGAGGTCGTAGGCGATCGTCTGATCGTCGGCCATCTGGGCGTCGGGGTGCTCGTCCATCAGCTCGACGGCCTCGTCGAGGGCGAAGATTACACCGGCGAGCTCGGAGCTGCTGCTGTCCAAAAACTTCGCCATGCTCCCGAGCACCTCGTCGAGCTCGTCGACATCCAGCATGTGCAGCATTGCGTAGCCCATGTCGGTGATCGGGTTGTCCGCCGAATAACCGCGATAGGCGCCGCGCTCGTCTTGCTTGGCCACCAGCGGGCCGAGCAGGGCCGGCGCGGCGTCGACCAGATCCCACAGCGGCCCGTGCGAGGCCAACTCGCCCAGCTGACGGGTCACGAAGTGCAGGCCGGTCTGGTTGATGTCGATATATTCGAAGACGTACTCACCACCGGCCGACGAGCCGCGGCCGAATTGGTCGCGGCTGAGCAGGGCTTGCGGGCCCGGGCTGGTCAAAAACGCCGGCACCTCGCGGGTCTCGCCGGTGGTCAGCATGAATTCGCCGCGGCTGTTCACGTCGGCCAGGCCGTCTTCGTCGGCGTCGAGAAACGGCGCGGGAAGCTCGCCGCTGGAATTCTTGCGCACCTTCGGAAAGCCGCGCTTGTCGTAGACAACCGCGTAATTCGGAGCGGTCGGCTCGGGCGGCATAAAGCGCGCATCCTCGGCGATGAGAACCTGCTGCATGGAGTAGGCGAGGCTGTCGGTGGGCTCGATGCGCTCGGTGTCGGCTAGCGACGTCTTCGCCGAGCTCAAAATATCGGACAACGCGCCCGACTCGTCGGTATCGGTCAGCCCCTGACGGGTGACGCCGTCGGCGGCGAGCAACACCTCGCTGGTATTGGTGGCCACGTCGGCCAACCTATCGTAGCCCATCAGATGACCGATGAAGTTCTTGCCGTTGACCGGGCTGAGGAAGTCCTCCGGATGAGGCCTATTTTGTATGGCCAGCGCCTCGACGAGCTCGCGATCGGCGGCGGCTTCGGCGAGAATGATCTCCAGCTTTCGCGTCAGCGCCGGGACCAGCCCGTCGTCGACCAACCCCATGAGATCGCGCAGGAAATAGTCGACCTGCTCGAGGGTGTCCGGCGGGGCGATGGTGTCGATGGCGACCACGAAATCGTGCTTGCGCTGCTCGAGCATCTCGGTCTTGGGCTCGGCATTTTCGGCCGCGCGTTTAGCATCCTTGTGCCAGATGCCATATAACTCCTCGCCGAGGGTGCCGCGCTCGTAGTCGGCCCGCTCGAAATCGTAGTCGTTGATGCAGCCGCTGCAGATCGCGGCCACCAGGACCGTCGAGAATGCGGCCCGTAGACGAGGTGCTTTGAACACGCGCTCGAAGAAGTGCATGGTTCCGCCAAGGCTCAACCGGATGCTCGCAGCACGCAACAGCGCCCAGGTCATGGCGCTGCGGGAGTTACGAGCCGTCGTTTTCGTTTGCAAGAATCTCGTCGAAAGACTATCAGAAGCCTCTCTCCGTTGAAAGCTAGCTGGAGTTGCTAACGCCCGCGCCTCTGTGCAAAGATGGCCGGCGCGAAGCTTTCGCTTTGAGCAACAAGACGCCATCGACGGCGGGTAGATACTCCCGCCGACAGCCTAAAAGAGGTATATCGGACTTGGTCATGACGAACCCCCTCGGATTACGAGTCGCTATTGTGTTGCTGGCGGTCATCTTCGCAGCCACAGGCTGCGAGAAACCGGCAGTCACGGAGATGGGTAGCTCTGTCCTAGCGGGCGGCGTCGAGTTCGACGTAACCGGCTACGAGCTGCGCTACCTGGAGTTGAGCAAAGACGGCAAAACTATCGAATACTCCGAGCCGGTGCTAGCCATCTCGGTCAAGGCCACCAATAAGGGAGAGGGGGCGGTTACCTACAACCCCTCGCACCGCTCGCAGCAGATGAGCGAGGCCAGCACGCCGCTGCTCTATTTGGATCCGGGCGCCGAAGCCGAGCTTCCGCCAGCTTCCAAGCAGACCATCAACGGCGTATACCTCGAAAAAGGCCAGCTCGACGCCCAGGTCGGCAGCTCCACGACCCTCGAGAGCGGCGAGAGCCTCACCGACCTCTTCCTATTCGAGATACCCGAGGACAAAAAAGCCCCGCTGATCTTGAGCCTGCCGCCGTCCATGCACCGCGGTGAGACTCCGGTGCTCGTGCGCATCCCCTACCAATATGAGGAGCCCGAGGGTCCGCCGGTCCATCAGGTCGGAGAGAGCGTCGAGATTGACGGAGCCGCCTTTGCCGTCGAGTCGACGACCACCGAATACGTCAAGACCGAGGACAAGAGCCAGGGCGAGGGTTATAGCTCCGACCCTCTGTTCAAGGTGACCTATAAGATCGAGAATACCGGCGAGGAGACGCTAACTTACAACCCCAGCCACCGCGACGTCGCCGGCACGCGTGGCGCCGCGCTTTATGCGGACGGCAAGACCATCAAACGGGTCAAGCCCGCCGCGACGGCCATTCCCGAGGGGCAGATCGACGACCGCACCGAGATCGAACCCGGCAAGTCGCTGACCGACATCTCCCTCTTCGAGCGCCCGGCCAAGGACAGCGCGTCGGTGATCTTCGAGTATCCCGCCAATCACTTCGGCGGCTCGGGCCTGATGCGCGTCGAGATCGACTACGAGCACAAAGATCCGGAACTTCCGAAAGAGCTCAAAAAGGCCAAAAAGGACAAGTAACCGGCAAATTATTTGCTAGAAAGCAAACGGCGTGAGGAGTGAACGGGCGAACTCGCACGTTGGCTTTTTACAGCCGTTTCTTTTTTTGCGATCCGATCATGAGCGACGACAAGAAAAACAAAACGGAGAACTCGCCGTTCGCCGGGGCCCTCGCCGACAAGCTCAAAGACCTCGACATCGAGCCTTCCGAGCGCGACGCGAGCGCCCCCCAACCCGAAGACAAGTCGTCCAAAAGCAAGGATTCCAAAGACCAGTCGTCACAAGCCCCATCGCCCAGCGCCCGTCAAAGCCGAACGCCCCGCACAGACCGCAAGCTCGATGTGCCCACCCAGGCCGATGAGGAAGAGCCGCTCTCCGACGAGGAACTCTTCGCCAAGGCCGTCGAGAATCTGGCCGCCGAGGATGTCTATGCGGGTAAATTTGAGGGGCAGGGCCCCGAGGTGCCCGGCGAGCCGGCGGCAATGTCTGCCGAAGACGCCCAGCGACAACCGGACGAACAGCAAGAGCCGGTCGACGACGAAGAGGCGCGCCAGGAAGTCGCCGAGCGCCGCGAGCGGCTGACCTTCGAGCGCGCCGTCGGGCCGGTCGACGAGACCGTCGATCGCAGCAAATACCGACGCCGCGAGCTGCCCGACCCGGCCGAGGACGCCGAGCGCCGCGGCGCCTTGCGCAGCGATTCGCCCGAGAGCCTCGACACCCCGGCGCTGCCCAAAACTGGCGAAGGCCTCAACCACGTCGGCCCGCTCCATGCGTCCCATAAAGAATTACTCAAACGCTACGCCAAGCGCAGCCGGCGCCACGACATCGCCGAGCTCAACGTGCGCGGCGACACCGCCGACGACGCCCTCCGCCAGCTCGAGCTATTCGTCCACCTGGAGTGGAAGAATTCGGCGCGCTTTGTGCGGATCATCCACGGCCGTGGGCTTCGCTCCGACGGCGATCCGGTTCTCAAGCCGGCGGTGCTACGCTGGCTCGAAGGCCCCGGCTTCCGATATGTGCGCGGGTATGCCCCGGAGGTCAACAACGCCGGCGACTACGGCAGCATCATCGTCGAACTCGACCCCAAAGAACCCAACGACCATGACTGACACACTGAAAATTGGCATCGTCACCGTCAGCGACCGCGCTTCTCGCGGCGAATACGAGGACCGGGGCGGCCCGGCGATTCGCCAGTGGCTCGAGCGTGGGCTGGTCTCCGAGTGGGAAGAGGAGTTTCGACTGATCCCCGACGAGCGCGACCAGATCGGCCAGACGCTCGTCGAACTCGTCGACGACGCCGGCTGCCAGCTGGTGCTGACCACCGGTGGAACCGGCCCGGCGCCGCGCGACGTCACCCCCGACGCCACCGTCGACGTCGCCGACAAGGTCCTCGACGGCTTCGGCGAGAAGATGCGCAGCATCAGCCTTCAATACGTGCCCACCGCGATCCTGTCGCGGCAAGTCGGCGTCGTGCGCGGCCGCTCGCTGATCGTCAACCTGCCCGGCAACCCCAAAGCGGTCGCCGAGATCTTGGACGAGCTCTTCGAGGTCATCCCCTACACCATCGAGCTGCTCGAGGGCCCCAGAATGCGCACCGACCCCGAGGTCGTCGAGGCGTTTCGGCCCAAACATGCCTAGTGAGCGCGTCTACCGCTTGCGCTCCAGGCCAAACGCCTTCTCGAGCTTGGCCAGCTTCTTGAAGTACACATCCCGCCTGAACGGCTGGTTCAGGATATGAAACTCCTTTTTGACCAGCCCGACACACCCAAAGCAAAATACGCACTCCGAGCAGTCCTGGCTCATGATCAGATACGATGACTGGGAGCAATTGCTCGAGTCGATGCAATAGCTGGACTTGTGGCACCCCTTGCAGCGGGTGCAGTGGGTGCATTCGCTGCACTCCTCGCACTCTTTGCAATAGGTACAGCCAAAGCAGTCGGTGCTGTCGGTGGTGAACATGCACCCGTAGCAACGCTCGGAGCCCTCGCATTGATACGAGCCCGGATTGGCGTCGCCGGCTTTAACGTCTCTGGTGAGTTCACGCAGCGCTCGCTCGAAGGCGCCGCGCTCTAAAGGGATGTCGTCAGCCATAAGTTGATCCTATATACCCGGAAAACCTGTCTTTCTTAACGCAATTTTTTGAGTATAACGCGTTGACGGATTAAAAGTCTTTCTGTAATTCTTATGTTAGCTGAGGTGAATGGGGTGGTTTCCCCCGAACCGCTCCACATGTTTTCTCCTCATTTAGGCTGCCTATTCTCTCCCCCAAGCGATGGGCGGCCGACCCTAGCATCTGCTCCCCCCCGAGTAGATGCGCCTCGCTTCGGCGAGGTCTTTTGCAGTCACTGAGCCACCTCCCCCCGACAGTGACTGCGCACCCCCGGGAGCAATCCCGGGGGTTAGTTTTTTCTTGGATAACTGGATTCGAGTGAGCGCCGACCCTCTCCGACGCCCTCCACGCTCGACCGCTTTTACGACCATTGACCACTGCACAACCTTTCAGTAACGATACACAGGTACCACAGAGCTTCCATAACCCCGCACGACCACCATGCGCAACATCAATACGCCACAGGGCGAGTTACGAGATCTGATCCGGCGCTGGCAAAAAGGCAAAGGCGTCGGCCGCCACCTGACCCGCATGGAGCATATCCCGGAGCGCGAGGCGGTCTACGGAGACTTTCCGGACGGGCTCGAGCCGGGCATCGCGAAGATGCTCCAAAAGCGCGGCATGAAGCGGCTCTATAGCCACCAATCCAAGGCCATCGCCAGCGCGCTCGACGGCCGCGATACGGTGGTGGTCACCCCGACGGCCAGCGGCAAGAGCCTGTGTTATAACCTGCCGGTGCTCGACGCGATGTACCGCAACGCCAGCGCGCTGTATCTTTTTCCGACCAAGGCGCTCAGCCAGGACCAGACCGCCGAGCTCAACGAATTGGTGGGCGCGGCGCCCGGCTCGGACGGCTCCTGGGAGGCGCAGGTCTACGACGGCGACACCCCGCCCGACGTGCGCCGGCGTATCCGGCGAAACGGCCGGCTGGTGGTGACCAACCCCGATATGCTCCACGCGGGCATCCTGCCCCACCACGGCAAGTGGGCGAATTTCTTTCGGGGCCTCGAATACGTGGTCATCGACGAGATCCAT
>CAYLTX010000006.1:60564-84791 GCA_964386725.1 uncultured Bradymonadales bacterium
CGGGTCGCCGCCCGGGACAGCGGCAGGATCGTAATTTCCAATCCGGATATGCTCCACACGGGTATCCTGCCGAACCATCCGAAGTGGATAAAGTTTCTTGCTTCCTTGAAATATGTGGTGATCGACGAGATCCATACCTACCGCGGGGTCTTCGGCAGCCACGTCGCCAACGTGATGCGCCGGCTCAATCGGGTCTGCGCACACTACGGCGCCAACCCGACCTTCATCGCCACCAGCGCCACCATCGCCAACCCCGAGCAACTCGCCTCGGGGCTGTGCGACCGGCCCTTCGAGCTGGTCGACGACAACGGCGCGCCGGCCGCCGAGCGCTACGTCTGCTTCTTCAACCCGCCGATCGTCGACCCACAGCAGATGCGCAGACAGGGCCCGCTGACCGCCGCCGAGCGCGTGGCCAGACAGACGATCCCCAAGGGCTGCGGCACGATCATCTTCGCCCGAAGCCGCCAATCGGTCGAGGTGGTCGTCCACCGGCTCAAGGACCGCCTGCGGCGCCAACGCGGCAACAAAAACCTCGAAGATCGCATCGCCAGCTACCGCGGCGGCTACCTGCCCGACCTGCGCCGCTCCATCGAGCGCGGCCTGCGCGAGGGCTACCTGCTGGGGGTCATCTCGACCAACGCGCTGGAGCTGGGCATCGACATCGGCAGCCTCGATGTATGCATTCTGGCAGGCTATCCGGGCTCGGTGGCCTCGACGTGGCAGCAAATCGGCCGCGCCGGGCGCTCGGGCGGGGTGAGCCTGGCGGTCGTGGTCGCAGGCGACGCCCCGGTCGACCAATTCATCATCCAACACCCGCAATACTTCTTCGGCCAATCGCCCGAAGAGGCGCGCATCGACCCCAAGAACCTGCTTATTGCGGTAGAGCACCTCAAATGCGCCTGCTACGAGCTCGGCTTCAAGGTCGGCGAGCCCTTCGGCGATCTCTCGGCCACCGAGACCGAAGAGGCGCTCGAATTCTTGGAGGCCGAAACCAACATGGTCAGGTGCGTCGACGGCCGCTGGAAGTGGTCCGACCAGACCTACCCGGCCAGCGAGATCAACATCCGCAATATCGCCGAGGAGAATTTCGTGGTCGTCGACATCACCCACGAACGCTCCAATGTGGTCGCCGAGGTCGACTTCGAGGGGGCGCATACGGCGCTGTATCCCAACGCGGTCTACCAAATTTCTGGCGAGCCCTACCGCGTCGAGCGCCTCGACTACGACGAGCGGCGCGCCTATGTGCGAAGGAGCGACGATGGCTACTACACCACCGCCATGCACTACGCCTCGGTGCACGTGCTCGACGTCTTCAAAGAGCGCGAGGCCGCCCCGGGGCGCATCGGCTTCGGCGAGGTACGCGTCACCGACCGGTTCGTGGGCTACAAAAAGATCAAGTTCGGCACCGGCGAGAATATCGGCTATGGCGAGATCAACCTGCCGGAGCTCGACCTGCATACGATGGCCTATTGGCTGGAGCTTCCCACCGACAACTTCCCGGATCTATCCAGCGATCCGGAGCGCTGGGCGCGCGTGGTCCACGGGGCCGGCAAAGTCCTGCAGACGGCCGCCAGCCTGCGGCTGATGTGCGACCCGCGAGACCTCGACCTGTGCATCGGCTCGGTGGCCGACGACCGCTGGCTCAGCGAGGGCTTCTCGGGACTGACGCTGCGCGACGCTCAGGGCCAGGCGCACTCCTTCGGCGACGAGCCCCTCGCCGGCGCCGAGCACCACCAGATGCCTGCTGGGCAAGGGCAGCCGGGACAAATGCCGGCCGGCCGCATCGGCCCGGTGCTCTACGACCCGACGGTATTCATCTACGACAAATATCCCGGCGGCGTCGGCTTCGGCGAGGGGCTCTTCGACAACCACCGCGACTTCGTCAAGATGGCCCGAGAGCTCATCGAGGATTGTGAGTGCGAGCGCGGATGCCCGAGCTGCGTGGGCCCGCCGCACGAGAGCCGCGGCGAGATCAAGCGAGCCGTCTCGCAGCTTCTGGGGCGGTTGGCTTATGTGGTTTGAGGCATGGCTGGATTGCTGATGGCGTGCGTGGCACAATGGGCGCCAACCGTATGGCAATTTCCAAGAGATGGAGTAGTGATTCATGAAAAGCCGGGCCATCGTCATCGTCGCCCTGAGTCTCGGGCTCGCCAGTGTCGCCGAGGCGCGCACCCAACGCGTCCAACAAGTCCCCAACGGCGAGGATTTTCAATGTGGCATTTGCCACACCAACGCCTTCCCAACCGGCGCTGACAACGGAGCCCGCAATGTCTTCGGCCAACAGGTCGAGCAGAATCTGACCGGCGGCGGCAGTGTGGCGACCCAAGAGGTCGACTGGCACGCGATCTACGATCTGGACGCCGACGAAGACGGCTTTACCAACGGCGAGGAGCTGGGCGATCCGGAGGGTCAGTGGCAGCAAGGCGACGAGCCGCCCGAAGACTACGAGCCGTCAGACCCCAGCGACCCAGATGACACGCCCGACCTGGGCGACGACGGCGCCGATGCCGGCGGCACGCCCGATGCCGGTGCAGGCGACGACGCCGGCGACAGCCCCGATGCGGCCCCGAGCGACGATACCGGCGATGGAACGACCATCGACGACGGCACCGTCGACACCGAGGAAGGGTGTTCGACCACCGGACTGAACAACTCGGCGCCTGCGAGTTTGGTCGCCGCGCTGCTGGTTTTTGGACTTGCGGTGTTTCGGCGTCAAGATTGAGTACTGAGTGTGCAAACCGCGGGGCGTGAGGCCCCGCGGCTCGCCCAAACGCTACTGCTGACGCATCGGGAGCTTGCGATGGCCTCACTGGTACGCCCATCGGCACGCTACAAGGACAGCTACCTCGCAGCGTTGCGCGAATTCCACAAAGAGGGCCGCTACACCTACCACGACGTCGACCGGCTCCGCTTGGACTTCGATTCGTTGCTCGCCGATGAGAGCGCGCGCATCCACGACGAAAATATCGTCGCCTACCAGGTCCCCGAGACCATCTTTTGGTTGGTCGACGACGGGGAGTTCATCGGCCGGCTCGAGCTTCGCCACGAGCTCAACGATCACCTGCTCGAGATCGGCGGCCACATCGGCTATTCGATCCGGCCGGGCCGTCGCGGAGAGGGCTACGGTAACGAGATCTTGAAGCTCGGACTCGAAAAGGCCTGCCAGCTCGGCATGCCGCGCGTCTTGCTGACATGCGATCCCGACAACACCCCCTCGCGAAAGATCATCGAGAGGAACGGCGGTCAATTCGAAAACCGCGTCGACGTAGAGCGTGGAGGCATCGAATACCACAAGCTTCGCTACTGGATCGACGTGCCCCGACAGATCGGAGCCGGCCCCGAGCAATGCGCGCCCAGAAGCCGGCCCTGAGTAGGCCCGGTGGGGTTGCAGTTTATGGACATCACCTCCGAGCAGACAAAAGCGCTTTGGCGCGAGATGTGCGCCCACTACGGCACCCGTGTGCTCCCCAAGTCGGGCTCGCCGCTGATGCGCAGCGTTGGCGCGGGCCTGCACCTCATTCGTATCATGGACTACGGCACGTTCATGGGCCGCTACACGACGGTCATCGGCCGGCGGATCTACCCCTGGTTTGAGATTGGCGAGGGCGACGAGGATGCCCTGTGGTACCAGATGGTCGTCTGCGTCCACGAGCACCAGCATGTGGTGCAGGCGCGCCGCGAGGGCTTTATCGGCTTCAGCATTCCCTACGTGCTCAGCCCCAAGCGCCGCGCGCTCCTCGAGGCCGAAGCCTACCGCTGCAACCTCGAGATGCACTGGTGGAAGAACGCCGAGATGCCCGACCCCGACAGACTCGCCGGCCGCTTGGAACAATACGGCTGCGGCCAGAAAGCAATAGCGGCCGCCCGCGACTATCTGCAGGCGGCCGCCGAAGATATCCGGCAAGGCGAGATCCTCAACGAGGCGTCGCGCTTGGCCATCAGCCTGCTCGAATCGGCCGGTTGAGCCAAAGGCTGCCTCGACGCTGGGCATCGATGTCAACGCAGCCCCCCTCCACCTCGTGGGCACTCGGGCGTCAACCTACTTGACACCTGACGCCCACTTTCGCTTCCTGCGAGCAGCACTCGAAATCACAACCCATTGAAAACACTCCACTTCCCAGCCAAAACTACCACCTGGCACGACCGTTGCTCCTAGATATGAGCGAGACGCACTTCGCTCACTCAACCCACAGGAGCAGCCCATGCAAGCAAACAAGCAAGCAAACAGGCAAGCAGAACTTCGCAGATCGATTCGAGAGGTCGGCGCCGCGGTGCGCCGGCCGGCGCAATTGGCCGAGCGCTGGAAGGAAAATGGCCAGGACAAGCCGTCGTGGATGGTCTTCGCGGTGTTGCTGACCAACGCCGCGCTGGGACTGGCCGCCTACGGGCTGACCATGCAGATGCACCGCGGCCCCGAGGGCATGCTCGAAGGCGCGCTCTTGGCGCCGACGGCGGCCGGCCTGGCGTGGGTCATCGCCTTTCCCGCCCTATACATCATCAACCGCATGCTCGGCTCCGAGCTCAACTTCACGACCACCGCCCTGGCCGCCACGATCACCGTCAGCTTCGCCGCCAGCGCGATGCTGGCCAGCGTGCCGGTCAACTGGTTCTTCACGCTGGCGCTGCCCTTCGAGTTCACCCGCATCGCCGTCAATGTGGTCGTCTTCGCCGGCGTCGGCGTCTGCATGGGCGACGTCTTCGTGCGCGTGATGACCCACCTCGAGCCCGAGCGCACCCACCTCTTCGGCTATCTGTGGCTGGGACTCCTGGCCACCATCGGCGCCGAACTCTTCATCCTGCTGGGCATCTTCAATTTTTCGTGAAGAACGGCAGAGAGTCAGAAAGTCAGAAAGTTAGAAAGTTAGATTTCAACAACGGAGAAACCCATGACTGCTGCACCGATCGATTCAAACTCGCTTCCCGCCGGGCCCAGTTCGGACACAGGTGACACCGATCACATAAGCTTCTTCGACCGCGTGCTGCGCGAGGGCCGCACGCTCGACGACCTGCTGCTCGACGGCAACCTCACCAGCACCATCCAAAAGCTGCTAGGCCTGTCGGCCGCCGGCCTGGGCGCGCATATGGCGCTGGTGGGCTGGGCGGCGCAAGTCGGCGAGTTGCCGGGGATGCTCGGCCAAGGGACGCCGGTCTTGTGGCTGCCGGCCGCTTATATCCTGGGCTTCATGCTCGCGATCGCGGTGTGCCTGCCGAGCTTCTACTTCTACACACTCCTCTCCGGCCTCGACGCCTCATTTCGACTGATCACCGCCCAGGCGCTGCGCATCCAGGCGCGCACCTCGGTGGTGCTGCTTGGCTGCGCCCCGATCTACACCGCGGCCGCCCTCGGCGCCTATCTGGGCATCGACTTCGGCTTGTCTCTGGGAAGCGTCGTCACGCTGGGGCTGACCGGCCCGTTCGTCATCGGCTTCTTCGGCGTCGTCGCGCTGTACCGCAGCTTCAAGCGCCTGCGCCACCGCCTGCCGATCACCCACGAGCGCCGAGGCAATATCATCCTGCGCCTGGTCGTGTGCTGGGGCGCGGTCTTTTTGGCGACCGCCCCGGTTGCGGTTTGGCGGGTGGCGGAGTGGTTGGTGGGGTGATTCACCCGATCCAAGAGCGACCGAAGGGAGCTCCGCGCCCTGCATTTCAAGGGCGCAATAGTAGCCCTCGCCGACCGAAGGGAGCCGAGGGTGGGATGTGCGCTTGCCATTAAAGACACGTCTCGGGCTTTTGGGGAAAGTCATGAGGAGCATTTGTACGAATCGAAGATTTTTCAAAGGAGAACACAATGGGAATCACCGAAACCGCCATCATCTACACCATCCTCGGCGCCGTCGTCGCCGCCGCCTTCCGACTCGCCCACGGCGGCTCTGCGGGACCGATCACCCAAACGGGACTCTTCGCCCTGCGCACGGTCTGCTGGCCATTCTTCGCGCCGATGTTGCTCGCGAGCGGCGACGCGTCTAGCAACTCGGCGCGGCGCGCACCGCCGCCGGCCGCGAGCCAAACCCCACGCGTCGACGAGGCCGAGCAGCGCATGCTCGGGGCGCTCGACAGCCTCGAGGGGGTCGCCGGAGATCTCTTCGAGCCGCAGCGGCGCCGCGTCGAGGAGCTGACCGCCTCGCTTCGCACGATGCAGGCGCGCCTGGGCGAGATGGACGCGCTGCTCGCCACCACCGAATTCGACGAGGACCGCGCCCAGCACACCCTCGAGGCGATCCTCGCCGATAATGGCGAGCGCAACGAGGAGCGCGCCGAGAGCGTTCGCGCGCGGCTTCGCAATATCGGCCGGCTCAAAAAGATGCGCGCACGCTTGAACGCTGAGTTCGAGCGGGCCATCTTGAAGGTCGATGAGATGAGCTCGCAGATGCTGCTGTTGCGCTTTGCCGACCACCCCGAGCGGGAGGTCAGCGAGCTCATCGGCGATATCGCTGCGACCGTCGAGGGTCTGACCGAGGGTCTGAGTTACGCATGAGCGCTCTGTATGCCTATAGCCTGGTGCCGGTGTTGTGCGTCGCGCTGCTGCTGTTTTTTACGGCGGCGCTTCGCGGCGACAACGCGCGCGGCCTGGCCGCCTATTGCCTGGCCACGGCTGTGTGGTCGGCGACGCTGCTGCTCAATTACTTCGAACCGGTGGCCTCGATGGCCCGGCACCTGGCCGGCAGCGGCGCGTTCGTCGTAGCCGCCTACCTGCACGCCGCGTACGACTTCACCGACCAGAAGAGCTACCGACTGGTGTGGTTTGCCTACGCCGTCGCCGCCCTGATCACGGCGGCAGGGGTGCTCTCGCCGGGGCTCTTATATGATCCGGTATCGCTGTCGGCGGGACCGTTCTTCTGGGAATCCATGGCACTCGCCATGGGCGCAGTCTGCGTGCCGGTCTACGCCATCGTCACCGCCTACCGCCGGGAGACCGACGACCAAAAACGCCGCGAGCTTCGCGGGCTGTTCATCGCCGGCATGCTCGGCTACGCCGGCGCCTGGTCCAACGCCGTCATGCTCGCTCACGGCATGCCGCTGCCGTGGGGGCTATTCGGCGTGCTCGCCTCGCTCTTCGTACTCGCCGGCGTGGTGCGCATGCGCCAGAAGGCACGCGAGCGACGGGTGATGGAGCGAAGCTTGTCATATGCCGCGATGACGGCGTTTTTATCGGCCGGATTTCTCTTCGGCGTGGTCACGCTGATGTCAGAGAGCGCCGAGCCGCTGGTGCGTGAATACCGCCTCGGCGCGCTCTTCTTGGCGGCGATGGCCGCGCTGGCCTTCGAGCCGCTTCGCCAGCACTTTCAAGAGTTCGTGGGCCGGCGCATCTTTCAAGATCAGGCCGGCTCCGCCGAATTGGCCGACGAGCTCGCCGCACAGGAAAAACGCGCCGACCAGGCGATGCGCCTGGCCGAGCTGGGCACGTTCACCTCGGCCATCGCCCATGAGGTCCGAAACCCGCTGGGCATCTTGTCGGCCTGCCTCAAGGTCGTCGAGCGCGCAGACGACGTCGACGAGCCGACCGTCGAGGAGATGCGCGCGCAGATCGAGCGAGCCAGCGGCTTTTTGGACGAACTCTTGGCCTACGGAAGACCGCGCGAGCTCGAACTACGCGTGGTGGACCTGGGCGATGTGGTCGATCTGGCCTATTCGTCCGCGCGCCAAGGGCTCGGCGAGATGGCCGGCGAAGCCGATTTGGAGCGCGATTTGGACGAGGTGCCCACCGTCGTCGAGGTCGACCAGGCCCAGCTGATGCAGGTCTTCGTCATCCTCTTCGAGAACGCGATGCTCGCAGCAGATGAAGACCACCCGGCGACAATCCGGGTGAGCGCACTCAAAGAAGACGGCCGCGTGCGCATTACCATCGAGGACGACGGCCCGGGCCTGCCCGACGAGCTCATAGACCGGCTCTTCGAGCCCTTCGTCACGGGCCGAAAGCGCGACGGCAAACGCACCGGCACCGGCCTCGGGCTGGCCATCGCCCGCCGCATCGTCGAGCGCCACCGCGGCACCATCGAGGCTGGCGCCTCCGAGGCACTCGGCGGCGCCCGATTCGAAATCGAGCTACCAATTCATCAAAACGTGCTGGCGGCCGCCGCCGGCTAAGTGACGCTAGTTAAAGCAAAGAGCCATATGAGCGACACCGCCAAAAACATTCTCCTCGTCGACGACGACAGCGCCTTTCGGCGCGTCTATTCAAAGCTGCTGACCGGCGAGGGCCTGTCGGTCGAACTCGCCGACGATCGGCCGTCGGCCCGAAATGCCTTTGCGCAGGGCGACTTCGACGTGGTCCTGCTCGATCTGATGCTCCCGCCCGACGGAAGCGTCCAAAAGGGCCTAGAGCAGCTCGCCGAATTCCTCTCGGAGCGACCGGACACGAAGGTCATCGTGGTATCAGGCGCCGGTGACACCCGCTTTATGGTCGAGGCGGTCAAGGAGGGCGCGTTCGACTTTCTGACCAAGCCGGTCGACCCGGACGTCTTGCTTATCGTCGTCGAGCGCGCGCTCACTCGCGTACGCCTCGAGCGCCAGGTCGAGTCGCTTCAAAACTCGCTGGTCCAAACTCGCCCCGACGGCACCATGATCGGCCAGAGCCCGGCCTTCGAGGCCGCCGTCCAGATGGCCGAGCGCGTCGCCCGCAGCGAGCTGCCGGTGCTGGTGACCGGCGCAAACGGCACCGGCAAAGAGCTCATGGCGCGCAGCATCCACGAGCATAGCCCCCGGCGCAAAGCCGCCTTTGTGGCGGTCAACTGCGGCGCACTGCCCGAAAACCTGCTCGAGTCGACGCTCTTCGGCCACAAAAAGGGCGCGTTCACCGGCGCGAGCCGCGACCGCAAGGGCGTCTTCGCCGAGGCCGACGGCGGCACGCTCTTTTTGGACGAGATCGGCGACATGCCGCTGTCGCTGCAGGTCAAATTGCTCCGCACACTCGAATCCGGCGAGATCCACCCGGTGGGCGCAGACCGCCCGCAGTCCGTCGACGTACGCATCATCTCGGCGACCAACCGCGACCTAGACGAGCTTCAAGAAACCGGCGAGTTCCGCGAGGACTTCTACTGGCGCATCAAAGGCGCCGAGATCAAATTGCCCCCGCTGCGCGAGCGCCCCGAGGACATCGCGCTCCTGGCTCGCCATTTCCTCAACAAAGCCGCCGCGCTGGCCACCGACGGCCAGGCCCGCACACTCTCCGACGCCGCCCGCGACGCGCTTTTGTCACATGAATGGCCCGGCAATCTGCGCGAGCTACGCCACGAGATGCAACGCGCAACGGTACTCATGGGCGATCGTGACAAACTTGTGCCATCGGATTTGTCATTCATGTCAAAAAGTGACGCTGGCCAGCCGCTCGACGGCGAATCGAGCCTGCACGACAAGGTCGAAGCCCTCGAGCGCCGCGAAATCCGCGCCGTGCTCACCCGCCACGACGGCAACCGCACCCGCGCCGCCGACGAGCTCGGCCTGAGCCGCCAAGGCCTGCTCAACAAGCTCGAGCGCTACGAGATTGACCTTTAGATGATCGCCCATGACGACCCCTGCCGGCTCGACCGGCAGGTGAATCAGCCTGGGCGGCTACCATGGCGGGTGCCAACACCAAGACCCCTGCCGGCTCGACCGGCAGGTGAACCAGCCTGAGCGGCTTTATCCGACCGCCGCGCCCCAGACACACCGCTGCGTACCCGCCAAATGGGTGGCGGTCAGCCTAAGCCCCGTAATTTTGGGCCAAGCACGCCATCAACACTCAGCGCGCCACATTCTTACAGCCCGGAGGCTGCCCGATTTTTGAGCCAACCCGGCCAGGTGCCCACGACAAGAAGTCGACCCTGACCCGACGCCGCCCCAAGATAGGACAAACGCCGCTGCGGCAATTCGACATGGGCACGAGCCTATCTCGAGCGCGTCGGCCAAAGCCGGTGCACGCCCTCCCCAAGGCACATGCCGGGCAAGTCCGGCCATCAGGCCGGCTCGTGCTTCCCTGTTAAGTTTGTGGAACACGTCCATCTGTCACTACCCGCGTGAGAAGTCGTCGCATGAAAGCACGAGTTTTGCGGATCGGGTTACCGATTCCGCCGCAGACCAAGCCCACCGGCTCAGCCACCGGCTGGTGAGTGGCATCCTCGCACTTCGCCAACTCACCCGCCCTGAGAGCAGCGAGCCAGTGTCTAGAATGGCTCGCCCCCCTCATTATGGTTATCGGCGAAATTCGAGAATCGTTGCGTATTTTCTTTTTGCACGTCCGGTGAAGACTCCAGATGAGCCACTAATCATGCGGCTTTGCCGCGATTTGCCCGGCGCATGCTCCCGACACTTTGCCAATTGGCCACTGCCAACATGAACAAAGACCCGGTCAGTTACGACTAATAGAGTGAGACCCACACACCTGCTCAGAGAAGAATCATGATCCGCCTGCCGCGTACATTGCCCCCGGTCATCTGCACCATCGTCCTATGCTTCGGCATCCAGGACACCGCAGCCGCCGACGCGCCCGACGCACCCTTCCGCCTCTACGTCGAGAGCGGCTTTCAGATGCAATCGGGCGGCGCTAGCCCGCTGGGCCAGGTCACCGGCCGCTACCGTTTTGCCGAGCATTGGTATGTGGACGTCATCGGCAAGAGCGGCGCGGTGCTCTCCGACCTGTCGGCGGACGACCAGCTGTTTTTAGGCCTCGGCGCCGGCCCGGGCTTCTCGACCGGCGAAGATCTCGACGGCTGGGAGCTTCGGGTCTCACCGCGGCTCACGCATATCCACCACGCGACGTTTGGAAGCTGGGGCGACACGCCATTTGCAAACCTGGCCGGCGACTCTAACGGCGGCGTCAGCCACCGCTCGGGCGCCGAGTTGGCGGTCGGCGTCAACGGCCCGCAATTTGGGCAATGGGGCGACCTGAGCTTTTTGTGGAGCGCCGACGCGATCGCCAATTACCTGCCGAGTTCCGAGGCGATGCGATTCGGCGTGGGTGCAGTTTTGGGGTTGAGTGTGCGGGGGTGGTGAGGGGGCCTCACCCCGTGAACATGCACGTGCACGTGAACGTGAACCGTAGTTAGACCTGCAGAGTGCTCAACATATCGAGGCAGTTTCGATTGAGCAGCTTAGCCCGATTCGAGTCTTTGTTGTTCGAACGGCCCGATCGATGTGCAGGGGGTACGGCGGTTCACGGCCACGTTCACGTTCACGGTTCGCCTGACGGCGAATTTAGATCCATCCCCTGATTAATCCGTTGGAACCCATTAGACTGATGGTTGTCCAACGACATGAAGCCGCCGCCCCTCCCGGAGAAACCTCCATGCCCGCGCGAACTCATCTGCTTGTTGCCGCCTGCTTTGCCCTCTTGGCCTGCGTGCTTGTGCCGATCGAGGCGAGCGCGATTGGGCTGCTGATTCCGAACGACTCGGATGTGCGGCCCTTTGATGTGGAGAGCCACCGGGTCGAGGTGACGGTCACGAACAACGCGGCGGTGACCAAGATCGAGCAGGTTTTTCGCAACCACACCAACCGCCCGATGGAGGGGCAATTCGTGTTCCCGGTGCCGCGCGGGGCGACGGTGAGCGACTTCTCGCTGTGGATCGACGGCAAGAAAACCGAGGGCACCGTGCTCGACAAGCAGGAGGCGCGGCGCATCTACGAGTCGATCGTGCGCAGGACCCGCGATCCGGGGCTGGTCGAATATATGGACGGGCGGCTTTTTCGGGCGAGCATCTTTCCGATTCCGGCCGGCGGCACGCAGAAACTCGAGCTTAAATTTGGGCAGGTCTTGGAGCGGCGCGGCGGGTTGTATCGGTACAGTTATCCGCTGGCGGTGGGCAGTGATTACGTCACCGCCAAGACCGAAAAGGACTTCACGCTGAGCGCCAAGATCCAGTCGCCGATCCCGATCACCACCGCCTACTCGCCGACCCATCGGGTGAGCACGCAGCGCACAGGTAAAAAGGAGCTTTTGGTGGGCACCGAGGAGTTTCACACCGACCTCGACAAGGATTTCGAGTTGTATCTGGGCTATTCGAAAGAGGCGATCGGCATCAATATGATGACCTGGGATACCGACGGCGAGGGCGGCGAGGATGGTTATTTTATGATGGCGCTCGCTCCGCAGGTCGACTCCGAGGCCCACGAGGAGGTCGGCCAGACCTATACCTTCGTGATGGACACCTCCGGGTCGATGAACGGCGACAAGATTGAGCAGGCGCGCGAGACGCTCACCTATTGTCTGAAGCATCTAAAGCCCCAAGACCACTTTAATATCATTCGCTTCTCCACCGGCGTCGACACCCTCTTTGCGAAGCCGATGGCCGCCAACGCCGAGGCGCTCGAGCGCGGCGTCGCCTTCGCCAAGGGCCTCGACGCGGCCGGCGGGACCGCGATTTCGGCCGCGCTCGAAAAGGCGCTGTCTCAGGAGTCGGCCGACGAGCAGCCCCACCAGATCATCTTCGTGACCGACGGCCTGCCCACGGTCGGCGAGACGCGCGCCCCGCAGATTTTGACCCAGGCGCGCGATCAACTCCAGCGCCACGAGCGCCTCTTCACCTTCGGGGTGGGCTACGACGTCAACACGCGGCTGCTCGACGGACTGGCCAAAGACGGGCGCGGCAAGAGCGATTACGTCAAACCCGACGAGAGCATGGAGGACGCCGTCGCCGCGCTCTACGACCGCATCTCGGCGCCGGTATTGAGCGACCTCGCCATCGATTTTGGCGGCGCCGACACCTACGATATCTACCCGAACCCGACACCCGATCTGTTCCAGGGCGACCAGGTCGTGCTGTTCGGCCGGCATCGAAAGGGCTTCGCCAAGGCCATTCGCGTCACCGGCAAGGCCGCGGGAGAGACCAAGAAATACGAATTTGGGGGTGACGCGAGCAGCGACTCCGAGGAAGACGTCACCGAATATGACACCGCACCGCTCGAGTTCATCCCGAAGCTGTGGGCGACCCGCAAGGTCGGCTTTTTGCTCGATCAGATCCGGCTAAATGGCGAGCAGGATGAGCTCAAAGACGAGGTCGTCAGTCTGGCCAAAGAGTTTGGATTGGTCACGCCCTATACGAGTTACCTGGCCGTCGACGATAGCGAGTTCGAGAATCGGCAGCCCGAGCCGCGACCTAATCAGCCGCGAGCAAATCGACAGCGCCGAACCAAGAGCAGCAATGGCCTCGACAGCAGCCTCGGCGCCAGTGGTGGCAGCCAACGCTCGTCCTCCTCCTCGACGCGGCGCAGGAGAAAGCAACCTCGACCCCAGCCCCAAATGGACCTCTCCGCCGAGACCGGCAAAAGCGGCGTGGCCGCCTCCGAGGGCACCCGCGAACTCAAAGAAGCCGACCAGGTCGACGAAGACAGCGGCAGCACCAGGCGCTGGATCGGCGGCAAGACCTTCGAAAAGGTCGATGACGTCTGGGTCGAAGAGGGCCTGGAAGCCGGCGAGGAGGCCAGCGAAGTCGAGATGTACAGCAAGAAGTACTTCTCGCTGGTCCAGAAGCACTCCGAGCTGGGCAAGATCGCCAAGCTCGGCGACAAGGTCGTCGTCAAGCTTGGAGGGACGGTGTATCGGATTGTTCCGGAGAAGTAGGCGACTCCAGCACGATGCCCAACGCCGTGCCGGCGATCACGGCGACGGGCATGCAGACGAAGTTGAGCAGCGGCACCCACAATAAAAAGCTCGTCCCCAGCCCGAAGCCACCGGCCAGCGGAAGGTTGTCCCAGATGAGCGACAGCTTGCTCCTCAAGGGCACGCCGTGGCGCTGCAGGGTCGGATCGGAGTATTCGAGGCCGACGAAATAGGCGCTCACGCAGCTCCCCAGCACGGTGGCCGCGGCGCTGCCGGCGAAGGGGATGAGGTTGAGCAGCAGGATCGGCGCGATGATCACGGCGTAGAATAAGCCGATGACCGCGCTCGAGCCGATCGAGCGCAACATGCCCGGGAAAAAAGGCTCGTCGTCTTCGGGTAGCTCCTCGACGCCACGCAAGATGCGCTCGGTATGCTCGCTGAGCAGGTCGTGGAAGGGACTGGCGACGATACCGCCGGCGACCAGGACGAAGACATACGAGAGCACGAACGCCAATAAGATAGCCAGCGTGTAGGCCACGTACCACAGCGCGATCCACAGATAATCGACCATGCCGTCGACGATCGGCTTTTGCCACAGCCATTCGACCAGGTCGCCGGCGTTGGTGACCAGCAAAAAGGCGCTCAGGCCGAAGAGCACGATGTTGATCATCGCGGGGATGATGACGAACGGAATCAACTCCGCGTTCTGCAGCAAAAACCTCGCCGCGCGAAACGGCAGCGACAGCCCGTGGGTGAATTGGCCGAGCCGGGATCGCCCGTGTGCGTCGTGTAGATCCTGCAGCAATGGATGCATAGCCCGTCGTCCTTGCCTGTATTGAATGGATTATTCATGATGCAGGCCGTGTTCGACTCACCGACCGCTTCCGGCAACACTGCCGCCGCACGAAGTCCAAGATACTACATTCATGCAATTACATTCGATACGCGTAAAGCATTCGTCCCGATGGATCGGCCTCTTTGTGCTGATCTTCAGCCTCGTCGCCGCCTCGGCGAGCGCTGCGGCCGGCCCAGCTCAGGGCTCGGCAGCTGCTACAGATCGATCGGCCGCGGCCGAGGTCGACGGACTGCTCTCCGAGATTGTCGGCGAAAGCGACGTCGGCGTGGCCATGGGCAAGCTTAAAGCCGTCGAGCGCTTCGGGTCGTATATGCCCAACGAGGCCTTCGCCGACAAGCTCGAGGCGACCGCCGCGCAGGTGGTCTCTCCGCTGGTCTCCTTTGGGATGCTCCGCGCGGCGCAGATGAGCCGGCTCGACGCCGCCGACTTTAGCGACGGCAAAGACGGCATGGGCGGCGAGATGGCCCGGCAGGGCTGCCTGACCGACTGGTCGATCGTCGGACCCTTCGATAACCCGTCGATGGAGGGCTTTTATCGGCGCCTCGGGCCGGAGCGCGGCGAGGCGGGGCCGTATGTGGGCAAGATGACCGAGGTCGAGTGGCGCGACAACCCGCCCTATCACCGACTATGCGACTTCGATCTCGATCGTACCATCGAGCCGCATACCGCCGCAGTCGTGTACTTGGCCGGCGAAATCGACGTCCAACGCGCAGGCGACGCCAAGCTGCTCTTGGGCGCCGAGGGCGCCTTCAAGGTCTGGCTCAACGGTGAGCCGGTGGCTCATCGCGGCGAAGATCTCGGTCTCGGCATCGACGGTGATGCGTGGAAGGTCGAGCTCGAGAAGGGCAAAAACCAGCTGCTGGTCAAGCTCGGCTCGAGCGGCGACGGCAGCCTCGGGCTGAGCGCGCGGCTGGTCGATCCGCAGCTAAAGCCCATCGCCGACGCCCGCTTTAGCGCCGGCTGGGACGTAAAGCCGGTCGAGCGCATCGAAAAAGACAAGCTCGCTCCGACCGGAGACGGACTGGCGGCCAAGGCCGCAGCGACCACCGAGGCCCGCGACGACGCCTCGGCGGTGTGGGGCGCGTGGTTGTGGAGTCGCATCGAGCCGCTCGACGCGGCCACGCCCTGGCGCTCGACCGGCGAGTGGCTGTACGAGCAGGCGCAACAACGTGCCCAAGACACCGACCCCGTCGCCGCCCGCGAGCTGGCCGTCGCCGCCGATCTCTTCGAAGAGCATTGGCAGCGCCTCGACGTCCTCGAGCTCGCCCATCAGCTCGCTCCCAGCGATCCTTGGATCACCGTGCGGCTGGCCTCCGAATACGGCTCGAGCATCTCGTCGGCCACGCGCCAAAAAGAGCGTGCGCTACTGGAGGAGCTACGCGCGCAACGCCCCGAATTCTTGCCCGCTCATCTATCGCTGGCCGACTGGTATTCGAGCAGTGGATTCGGTGAAAAGGCATTGTCGACGCTCGAAGAATATACCGGCGACTCCAAGATGGACGTGCCCGCCTACATGCGCCGGCTCGCCTATCTGACCGAGGAGGTCGATCGCCACGACCGGGCCCGCGAGCTCTACCGTAAGCTCGAGGAGATATCGGCCCTGAGCACCTCCTATGCCTGGCGGCGGGTCTCCGATCTGATCGCCCGCGGCGAGCTCGACGAGGCGCTCGAGGTGGTGCGTGCACAGCGCGAGATCGCGCCGTGGTCGACACGCTGGGGCTTGCGCGAGGCGAAGCTGCTTCGCACCAAGGGCGACGCCGAAGCCGGCCTCGCCGAGGTCGACACGCTCATCGAGAGTCATCCCGGTGAGATTCATCTTCGGCGCGAGAGAGCCGAACTCCTGGTCGCGCTCGACCGATCTGACGAGGCGCTCGTCGCCGTCGAGGAGGCCATCGCGCTCAGGCCCCAGGACCGCAGCCTTCGAGAGTTTCGCGCCTTTTTGCAGCCCGACTCCGCGCGCTTTTATGAGCCGTGGATCGTCGAGGACATCCGCAAGATCGCCGACGAGCATCCGCCGAGCTCCCACTCCTACGATCGCGTGGTCGATCAGACGCTCATCCATGTGGCGCCCAATGGGTTGTCCACCGAATTTACCCAACGCGCCGAGCGGGTGATCACCAGCGATGGGCTCGACTCGGTCAGCAGCCACCGCATCGTCTATCAGGGCGGCGACGAGCAGGTCGAGGTGCTCGCGGTGCGCGTGCACAAGCCCGACGGCACGATCTCGGAGGACTACGACCGCTGGTATTCGGGCGATTCCCGAAAGAAGTCGACCACCTATAATGACTCTGCCTACGTCAACGTGCGCGCCAATAACGTCGACGTCGGCGACATCGTCGAATTTCGGTATCGGGTCAGCGAGATAGCCAACGAGAACTTCCGCGGCGACTACTTCGGCGACGTCAGCTACGTGCAGAGCACCCGGCCGATCGCGCTGCATCGCTACGCGGTGCACTACCCGAAGAGCTGGGAGCTATCCTTCCGGCCGCCCGAGCTCGACCACACCAAGCTCGAAAACGAGCTGCCCGGCGGCGCCAGTCTCGACGACGGCTATCAGTTGACCGGCTTCGAGATGCGCGACGTCCCCGCCGTCGACACCGACTCGGGACAGCCCGGCTACGCCGACGTCTATGATTACGTGATGGTCTCCAACAAGCAGACCTACGACCAGATCGGCCGCTGGTGGTGGAATTTGATCAAAGAGCAGCTCATCGTCGACGACACTATCCGCCAGAAGGTCGCCGAGTTGACCGCCGGGCTGGACAGCGACGAGGAGAAGCTGCAGGCCGTCCACAATTATGTGGTCAAAAACACCCGCTATCTGCACGTCGGCTTGGGGATCCACGGCTGGAAGCCGTACCGAACCACGACCTGCTATCGAAATCGCTACGGCGACTGCAAGGACAAAGCCGCGCTGCTCAAGGTGATGCTCGACGAGGCTGGGATCCCGGCCAAGATGGTGCTGGTGCGCACGCGCCGGCTGGGCAGCGTCGACGACTTTCCGGCGGCGATCCACATCTTCAACCACGCGATCACCTACGTGCCGGGCATGGATCTGTATCTGGACGGCACGGCCGAATATAACGGCACCACCGAGTTGACGCCGATGGATCAGGGCGCCCAGGCGCTGGTGGTCGATGACGGCGGCAAGGCGCAGATGGTGACGCTGCCGGTCGACGAGCCACGCGACAACTTGCTGCGCCAGGAACTCTCCGTCGATCTCAGCGGTGATGAGCCGGTCACCGAGGGTCGGCTGGTGGCCCGCGGCCAAAACGCGGTGTATTACCGCCGCAAGCTCGAGGACGCCGAGCGTCGCGACGAGGCCTTCGAGAAGCAATTGGCCGGAGTGTATTCGGGCGCCGAGCTCATCAGCGCCGATTACCACAACCTCGACGACCTGGAGAAGCCGGTCGAGATCACCTACAAATTCCGCGGCGGGCGGCTGGCGCGCCAGAGCCGCGGCACCAAATTCGTGTATCCCTACGGCGCGCCCAAGGACTTGTTGTCAGCCTATGCGAAGAAGGCCTCACGCACCCAGGACCTGACGATCCGCCTGCCCTTCGAGAATCACACCACGATACGCTACCGACTGCCCGCCGACGAGAGCTTCGAGCGCATCCCCAAGCCCACGCTCGTGCAGAACAAATTCGGCTCGCTCCAGATCAACTTCGATCGCAAGGCGGACCACCTCGAGGTGGACATTCGCTACAGCATCGCGGTGCAGTTGGTGTCCGCCGAGGATTATCCGGAGTTTCGCCAATTCGTCTCGGAGATGACCTCGGCGCTCAATGAGACGGTGCGTATTGGGGAAGAAAACTAAATTTATGACCATACGACGTATGAACTACAAAGCACTCATCAGCCTGCTCGCAGCCACGCTGCTCTTCGCCGGCTGCTCGACAGGCCCCGACACGCGCGCCCCGAGCTACGACTTCCCGACCTCGGGCACCACGCAAGGCACGCTGGACGCTTGGTTTGAACGAGGCGACCAGCCCGTCGACTACCGCGCACCGCTCGACGAGGCTGCGCCCATCGCGCAGGTCTTCGCGCTGGCGGAGGTCGCCTATTGGGACGGCGATTTCGAGCGCGCAGGCGACCTCTACTTGCGCATGCTCGAGGCCGAGCCCGCCCACCCGCTCAACCGTTTTTCGGCGGCTCGGCTCTACGCGCTTCGTGACGAGATGGTCGACTTCCATAGCCGCGTCGAGCCGACCATCCGCGATATCCGCATGGGCGAGGTGCAGCCGCTCGCGCGGGTCTATCTGTCGCTGTTGGCCCAGAAGAACGCCTGGCATCATTGGAGAATCTCCGACGACGAGACGCCTTTTTCGGGCGACGCGCTCGGCTTTCCGTCGCGCTGGATGACCACGCCCGTGCTGTCCCATTGGCGGCTGCTCGACTTCGATCATACTTTCGAGGCCGAACGGCAGGCATCGCTTGCAGCCGAGTACCTATCGCCTCGGATCGCCGAGGACGTGCCCGAAAATTACGAGCGATCCAAGCCCTTCGTCGCCGACGGGTTGACGCTCTCGCCGAACTTCGACAGCTCGGGGATTTATTATCTGGAGACATTTGCCACCGTCGAGCCGTCGAACTCGGGCGGGGCGCGGGACTTTTTGCTCTACGGAAGCTTCGCGGGACAGGCCACCGTGTGGATCGACGGCGAGAAGGTCCTCGAGCGCCGCGAGGGCGACTACGGCACCGGGAAGCGACTCCGTCGCGTCAGCCTCCCTCCGGGCAAGCACCGGGTGCTGGTCAAGCTCGCCTATCAGAAGAATTACCGCGACTGGTTCGACCTGTCGTTTTTGGCCGACGAAGCCTCGCCGCTGGCCGACAGTGGCGTGAGCTTCGACCAATTGCCCGCCGACAACGCCTCCGCCGCCTCCGTCGAAGTCCTCGGCGAGCAGATGCTCCCCTGGGAGCTCGAGCCGGTGTTGGTCGAGCCGAGTGATGTGGAAGAGGCCAGCGATATGGCGCTATTTTTGAGCGCCAACGCCGCCTATATGGACCTGGATCCGCGCTTTTTCGACGCGGCGATCAACGAGCTATTGGACCGCCACGAAAGCTTCGCGCCGGCCTACGTGCTGCGGGCAAAGCAGGTCCAGACGCTGTGGGAGGTGCCCTCGGATATTCGCGATTCGCGCTCCATCTCCGACCTGCGCCGCGCGCGCAGCCACGCTCCGGATAGCATCGACGTGGCCACACGCCTTGTGGGCTGGCTGAGAAAACAGGGCCAGAGTGACCGCGAGGTCCGCCAACTCCTCGAGGAGGCCCGGGACGCGGCGCTCACCGACGACGGCGAGCTGCGCAACCGCGACCCGCTGGTCGAGTGGGCCGATTGGCTCTCCGATCAGGGGTGGTCGGAATCGGCCGAGAAGGCCTGGAAACGTGTGCTCGAGGTCGCCCCCACCCATTGCCGCTCGGCGCGCGAGCTCCAGCGGCTGTACCACGACCGCAGCCACTACCCCGAGCCCGCCGAGATCACCCCGGCCCACGACGACTGCCCGCGCCTGGCCGAGCGGCTCGCCGAGGCGCGCCCGGAGCGCGAGCAGCAGCGGCGCGACGCCCTCAGAAAAAGCGCCGCGCGCTATCCCTATAGCTCCTCGGCTCAACTCAAATACGCCGAAGAGCTCGTCGCCCAGGGCCGAGATGGCGAGGCCAAGGACGTCCTCTTGGCCGCCCGCGAGCGCATGCCGTGGTCGCTGAGTATCTGGAGCAAGCTCGCCAATCAGGCGCTCGCAGAAGACGGCACCGACGCGGCCGCCGCCGTGCTCGATGAAGCCATCTCCCAGAACGGAAATGCGGGTTGGCTGCAGTGGCGTCTCGCGCTGATCGACAATGATATCCCGCTACGTGGGCTGATCCGCGACGGCGTCGAGGTCGCTCTAAGCGACGTCGAGCGCGGCACCGAGCAAAAGGACGGTTTTGCCGGCGACGAGGCCTATTATGTGCTGGATTTCGCCGCTCGAAAATACTTCCCCGACGGCTCGTCGATCACGTTGACGCATGTGCTGGCGCGGGTGATGACCAAAAACGCCATCGACCGCTTCGGTGAGTTCTCCGCGCCCAGCAATGCGCGCCTGGTCGTCGCGCGCACCATCAAGCAAGACGGCTCGACACGCGCGCCGGAGTATACCAGCGGAAAGAGCGCGCTGAGCATGCCGGGGCTCGCCCCTGGCGACTTCGTTGAGACCGCCTACCTGCAGTATTCGCCGCCGCCGCGCTCGTCGAAGACCGAGCGCGACGGGATGCGCTTCTTCTTCCGCATGGCCAATATCTCGAGCCTGCACAGCGAGTATGTCGTGCTTGGCACCGACGGGGAGTTCGCACGGTTCAACGACGCCCCAGAAGCCGAGCAGATCGAGACCGCCGAAGGGCCGGCCGTGCGCTTCATGCGCACCGACAGCCCGCGGCCGCGCAACGAGCCGTCGATGGTCGGCTCCGAGGAGTTCTTGCCGTGGGTGCAACTGCATCGCAAGGGTACGACTGTCGAGCCCTTCGAGGTGTCCAGGCGCTCGACCGCCGAACAGATCCACGACAGCCTCAAGGTCAGCCGCCAGCTGCGCGCCCAGATCGACACGTGGCGAGCAGATTTCGAACCGGGCAGCGTCGAGGAGATCAAGGGACTCTTTTACCGCGTCGCCGAGCGCATCCCCGACCCGTCGATGAACGCGTTTAGTCGCGACGCCTCTCACGCCTACCTCAAGCGTGACGGCAACCCGCTCTTGCTGCTCAAGGCCGCCTACGACCAGGCCGGAGTCCCGGCCGAGATCTACCGCGTGAAGAGTAAGTTCCAGGCGCCCCGGGAGTACAAGATGGGTGAATTTGGCGCGTACCGATCGGCATTGATGAAGGTCGAGATGCCCGGCGGCGCCAGCACATGGGTCTCTCCGTCGGGGCCGGACGCGATGTTCGGCAGCATCGGGCTGTCGCTGATCGGTCAGCCGGCCGTATGCGTCTCCTGCGAGGAGTCGCACACAGAAAACGTGCCCGCTCGCGGCCACCGCGACCCGTCTCGCCACATCGACGTCACCGGCCAATTGAGCGCAGACGGCACGCTTAGCGGCACGATGACGATGACCTATCACGGCGTTCGCGCCTACGTGCGCCGCAGGGCACTTCGACAGCGCACCGACGAGAGCAAGCGCAGAAAATATATCGATCTGCTGGTGTCCAACCAGCTCGACGGCGCTTCCCTGGAGAGCTTCGAGATCGAGGGAGAGGATAGGCCCGACGAGCCGCTGGTGATCTCCGCTCGATTCGAGCGCAGCGACTTCGCCAGACAGAGCGAGCCGGGAGTCATGCAGGTCGAGACCGCGTTGTTTAGGGAGCCGGTGGCCAGCAATTACGCCTCGCTGTCGTCGCGCACCACGCCGATGATCGTCGGCTACCAGCGCGACCACCATTATAGTTTCAATATCGAGCTTCCCGACGGCTTCGAGCCGACGTTGCGCAGCCAAGAGGGTAGCTGGCAGCTCGACGAGAAGTGGGGATCCTTTATGCGCTCGGTCGAACTCGAAGATGGCAAGCTCACGCTCGACTCCAGCCTCCAAATGCCCATCCAGCGGGTCATGCCCGCGGAGTACGCGCCCTTTCAAACCTGGGCGGTGGGCGTGGAGCGCAGCGCGCTGCTCTTTTTGACGCTGGAAGGCCGGCGGGCCCAACGAGCCCAACCAGCCGATCAGCCTACCGAATAGGTCTTTCCTTCCTCACCGAACTCCAACTCCTCGATGGGCTGGAAGCCCTCGGGGAGATGGACCACGACCATCTTCTCGCGAAGCTCTTCGGGCAGGCCCAGCAGCTTCTCCAGCGGCGTATGTCCGGGCCCGAAGCTGGTCTCGTGCAAGATCACATCGGCGTCCGAGAGCCAGTCGATGAGGCCCTCGTCGAAGACGGTGTCACAGGAATAGCCCAGGGTGTGCTCGCCGTCGCTGATGCGCAGGGCCATCGTCGGAAGGTGGTGGGTCGTGCAGCGTGAGGTGATCTCGAAGGGGCCGACCTGCATCGGCTCTCCCCACTCGATCACGTCGAGCTCATAATAATCCTCGGGGCCGAGCGTGTCGTAGGATTCACCGTTGTAGGAGCGGCCCAGGGAGACCTCCAGGCGCTTGTCCCACAGCGACTCGACCACATCGGGAGACGTGTAGATATGCCAGCGGCCGCCGGCGACATAACGACGGTAGGCCAGGGACATCTCGAGACCGTTGACGTGATCGCCGTGCAGGTGCGTGATGATGATCGCGTCGATCTTGTCGACGTCGACCTCTTCGCCGCCGTGGTTAAACCGGTGGTCCTGCAGCGCGTTCCGGTAGCTGTCGGGGCAGTCGACCGCCAGCAGAAAGTCGTCCTTTTGCACTAGAAAATTCGTGCCGTAATGCTCACGCGAAAAGGCGTTGCCGACACCATTCATCAATACCTGAAAACCCACGAAGCTCCTCCACCGCTAGATTGGCAAAACCGTGGAGCACATTGTGCACGAATCGGTTCGCCGGTCCAGCAGTAAAGGAGCCGGGCGTGTGGCTACACTTGCTTACTCTTCACCTACAACATCTCCGTCTCCTTCTGCGACGATTGCGTCGACGGCGTCGCGGAAATCCCGCTCGAAGTCCTCGTCGGCGTCGTCACACTGGCCCCCGACTTCGGCATCGAGCACCACCAGACCGTTTTGCGCTTTCAAATCGCCCTGTTGCAGGCAGGTGGTCACCGGGATATCGGCCAGCCAACCGGCCGCGTCGAACTGCACGACGAGGGTATCACCGTCACCGAGCAACAGTTCGGGGTCGTCGACCTCCGCCTCGGTGTCGAACGAGAACTCCATGGAGAGCTCTCGTTTTTGATTTTCAAATTCGAAGTCGGCCTCGCCCACGAAGGTGTTGCCGATCAACACGTCGTCGGACTCGACCACGTCGTCATCTTCGTCGATATCGTCGACCTCGACGTCGATCTCGTCATAGTTGAGGGCCGGGATATTGATGGTCCCGAGCTCCGGCGTGGTCGTGCCATCGACAAGATCCACTACGAATGGCCCGTCGATGGTGAGTTCATCCCCCTCGAGGGTACCCTCGTCACAATCGACCGGGTCCTCGAGCTCATCGTCGACATCGGAGCAGTCCACGCCGTCGGGCAACTCTAACTCGATTTGGTCAACTACCAGCCTCGCCGACATCAGCGTATACAACATGCCGTCGGCGTCGGCGAAGTTGACCCGGTTGCCGGCGTTGTTGATGGAACTGCCCACTCCCAACTCCAATTGAGCGGTGCCAAAATCCCCCTCGATATCGTCGTCGTCATCGCCACAGCCCACCGCCAGGACTCCAACCATCAGGCCGGCGGCGAGCCAGGCCACCATAGTCAGACCTTCCCTCTTGTCATGCCTCTTGTCGCTTCGGTTGGTGATGCAGCTTCGCAAACGCTCGAGAATAGACATACACAAACCTCCCTATTTGCTGATGAATGCCAGTGCCGGGGGAGTCATACGCGGGGCTCACCCACCGTCCCCCGCATTACTATCTACTGCCGGCGGGGAGCCCCAATCGTTGCCATCCGTGCCACGTCACTCGATCAGCGAGCTATTGTGCTGGCTTGAGCACAATCACCTCGCCGCCTTGGGTGATCGCGAGGAGGGCGAATCCTGGATCTTCGATTCCATTGGTGGGATTGGCCTCCGGGTCGAGAAAACCCGACGCAACCAGGTTAAAGGCCCGCCCGGCGTCGCCACTTACGTCGAGGCCGATGGTGGCCACGACGCTGCTCTCACCGGCCGGTCGGACCTCGAGCTGCAGGTCTTGGGGCTCGACCGACAACAGGTCGCTGAACTCCCCGTAGCTCAGGTCCTCGATGAGCAATTGCTCGCCATTG